>CAYMAX010000037.1:0-13213 GCA_964388595.1 uncultured Muribaculaceae bacterium | reverse complement strand
ATAGGGAGTGGTCGACTATTTTGAAACGATTAATGATGTTTGCAAGTTCAAATTTGGGATTATCGACCATTATGACATTGTGAAGGTGATGCTCAGTTTTTGCCATCGGAACGATAAAGAGAACCTCATGATATTTATCGCTCAATTTATTGAGCAGCTCGAGGTCGAATGACGAGAGGAAAAACAAAGAGTTCTCCCTTATCATATCCATTGTGGGGGTATAGAAGATTTGAAATTGGTCAATATGCTGGCGAGATATCCCCAAATAATCGAGTATTTCAAAAGAAGAAGTACTTATTTGCTTTCTATTAATGATTTGTTGAGGTGTCATGTGATCTCTTTTTAGTGATTTTGATAAATATTTGGCGCATTTTACCCAGAATATCGTATTCTTTTCTGAGCTGAACATAGGATATCCAGATAATGCCTGCTAAAGCAGATTTAATGAGAAGTGAGAGGATGATATTCATATCCTCAGTCACAAATGAAAGGGCAAAAAGAGGAATGAATATGATGAGTGCAAGACACAGTGGAGATATGAGCTCTTTGACAAAGAGTGAAAGACGTTGTTTGAGGGTAAATGGGAATAGAAGAATATAGCACTGAATGAAATTGATGAGAATCGATAAGGTTAGGAACAAAGCTACGGCGTCTATGGATTTGAAGTAAAAAACACCGACACAGATGGCAATGATATCAATAGTAGTAGATAATACTCCGCTTAAGAAAAGGTGCTTGGTGGAGCCTGCTGCCTGGAAAATGGCACCTGATGTTGATAATATTATCTGCAGACCGACAGATAGCGATAATATCTTAAAGGGGGTGATGGAAGGCAACCATTGATGGCCAAATACGATGAGAATCAACTCTTTGGATGTGAAGAAAAGCAATATCGAGAGTGGAAGTCCTATCAGAGCAAGCAGTCGGACCACTTTGAGATACGACCGTGCAAGAAGGCTTTTATCGTTTTGAAATTCGGAAAACACGGGGAGCATCACAGGAGAGACCACTTGTGTGATAGTCTGAAGAGGTAACATCATCAATCTGTAAGACTTTTCATAGTACCCCAAAGAGACATTGCCGAGTTTCTTGCCGATGATAAGTTTATCAAGATTTCTGGAAAAATAATTGATGATGTTGAAGAAAAATTGGAATGCAGAAAATGTAAAAATTTTCTTCAATGCACTGAAGTCAAGACGCAAATGAAACTTTTGAGGGAATTTGATAAAACTTATGATAAACAAAACTATACTTGAGATGATAGGATTGAAAAGGAGAGAATATATGCCCAAACCCGACAAGGCAGCTATGACTGCCATGGTGCCTGCGATTAATTGGACACAGAAGGTTCTGATGGCTATATATTTAAATAATTTATTTTTATATAAAAGAGCGCCAGGAACTATATCGAGAGAAGAAAAGAACAGATTGATGGAGAGAAGCTGGCAGATGGGGACAAGAATCGGGTCTTGGTAATATCTCCCTATCAGAAATGAACAGAAGAAAAAGCAGAGAGAAAGAAAGATTCCCATCCAGAAAGTGAAGGTGAAGATATGAGATAAATCATCCTTACTTAAATTCTGATTCTGGATGATGGCAGGTCCGATGCCCATATCACAGAAGATGGCAAAGAAAGCTATTATCACTGTGGCAATGGCAACAGTGCCAAACTGCTCGGGGGAGAGGATTCTTGCCAAGACTGCGGTGACAATGAGGGAGACAGCCAGACCTGAATATTTAGCCAAAGCGGTGTAGGCTACACCTGATACCATATTTTTTCTTACCTCACTCATCTTTTGCGAAATAAAGTCTTAAGAATGGAAGACATAGGGATAAGACCCCTGTAGTGCCTTAATGCTTCAAAGATGGTAGACATCCTTTGGGAAAAAGGTAAATATCGAGCCTTGAAACAGACAGCATTCATGCTCACAGAGACATATTTGGTAATGACTTTTCTCTGCTCGTCAGACATTTTTTGGGATGATTCCATCAACTGAGAACAGCCTATAAGATAACCTTCGATATTGGCCCAACTTACTTTGGTGGTCATAATCGAATTGTTGCGTATCCTTCTTTTCATAAACGGAGACGGAATGACACCTATTCTGTCGCAGGCAAGATATACTTGAGGGGCGAAGAGATTGTCTTCGTGGTATATACCGGGGTAATATCTAATATTGTGCTCGATAAGGATGGAACGCTTCACCATATAGACACATCCCACAGTAATCATCTCATGTTCTAATTGATAATCAAAGAAATCAGTGCCTGAATAGACCTTTTGAGGTATGCTTCGAGCCAAATTATAATCCCTGATGGGTGGAAGATTGGGGTCATCAAAAAATGAATCGGCATCGAAAAAGACCATATCGAGGTTTTCATCGTGCCCCTTGTGGTAACACTCTTCAAAGGCATTCAATTCTAAGATGTCATCACTGTCTTGAAAGCAGATGTATTCTCCAGTAGAGTTCTCTATCCCGATATTGCGAGAGACGGAGAGTCCCTGATGGTGATCATAGAATATTTTTATGCGGTCATCCTCTTTTTGATATTTCTGAGCTACTTCCACACTGTCATCAGAGGAGGTCTCATCTATAGTTACAAGGACTTCTATATCTCTGAGGGTCTGATGAATAATGGTAGATAGACACTCTCCGAGATACATCCCTGTGTTGAATACTGGGACGACGACACTAACCTTGGGATTGGTACTCATCTCTGTAAAGATTTAAGGTGTTGACAGCAGTTTTCTCCCAGCTGAAATGGGTGATTCTTTCATATCCTTTCTCCCGCATTCTCAGTCCCACTGATGAATCTTGGATAAGCAGAGTGATGGCATTCTTAATCTCTGATTCGCTGTATGGGTCTACCAAAAGTGCTGCATCCCCAGCAATTTCAGGCATAGCTGAGATATTGGAAGTGATGACGGGGGTGCCGCAAGCCATTGATTCGAGGATAGGGATTCCAAAACTTTCTCTCAATGAGGCGTAGATAAACCCTACGGCCCCACTGTAAATGGCAGGCAGGTCACTATTGATGATATAACCTGAAGGGATGATGAGGTGGGAGACTTCTTCTATCCCGAGCTTCCGGATGATGTTATCAATTATCTCTTTTTTCAAGTCAGCTACCAACAGAGGGACAGGATGGAAATCTGTGAGTGCATACTGGGAGTAGGCTTTCAAAATGCGCTCGGTGTTTTTCTTGGGATCGGTATTCCCCAGGAAAAAGAGGTATTTATCTTCATTGATATATTTGGAAGTGACTGTGCTGTAGTGGTCTATGTGCTTGAAGTGGGAGTTATAGCCATTGTAGATGGCACTAATCCTCTTCTCCGAGATATTAAGAGTTTCAATTATGTGCTTGCGCTCATATTCTGAGACTGTAATGATGTGTCTGCATTTTTTTAATACAGCAGGAACTACCAACCGACGATAGTACCAGCCCATTTTCTGATAAAGAGATTTATTTCCACCTCTTTTCTTTTCAAGAAAAATAATGTCGTGCAGAGTCACTATTATGGGGACAGAACAATGAACAGGGGCAGTATTGCTGGTGCAGTGAAGCAAATCAGCTTTGACTTTCTTGACGGCGCGGGGAAGGGCATACTGCTCCCAGAGAGGGTATGTGGGGCAATTGAGAGTTATTATGTGAAAATTGGGCGTCTCTTTGAGACATTCATCTTCCCCGGGGGCAACGAAGATGAAATATTCGTTGTCGTGGTCAATCTTCTGTAGCTCTCTTATGCTTTCCAAAGCCACGAAGTCCATCCCGTGTTTATTTTTGCGAAAGATTCGCTGTGCTTCAATGGCTATTTTCATAATTCTTCTCTGTGTGAATAAATTTCTTATTTGCCCCTCTGATTCTAAAAATGTTAACGAATATCATGGAAGCCAAAAGCGGAATATGAAAGAGTGCCGTGAGCAATTTCTTGTCCCATAATGACTTCGGAATCGCAATACACAAAGATACCAAAATCAAAAAGAGCAGAGACCACCATTTTATGGAAAAAGAAAAATCGATGAATGAGAGCACAATGGATAAAATGAGTATAAATGCTGCCTGCAGTACTCTGGGAGGGAGTAACCATTGAAAAAGTTTGTCCAAATAATCTATATTCCATCTAAATAAAGCGGGGAAAAAGTCTTTTATTGACCTCCATAGTGAAAAGAATTGAGTCGCTACCCATCTTCTGCGTTGATTGTAAAATCCTGAAGATTTTTGGGTCTTCTCATCATAGAGCATTACATCTTGTAGATATGCTATGTGAACACGTTGCTTGAGAAGGAGTGTCTCCAATTCTTTGTCTTCTCCGGAGGTGGAAAGATGGTCAACATTGTCGGCAAACCAATGATAATCGAATGCCATACCGGAGCCTATGAGAGCAGAGGAAAGTCCCATATTGACATGACCTTTCCTGAAGATTGAATTATTGATTTCTTCGCTGACTCCGTCAAGAACGGCGGTGGGAGTATTGCGATTCTTACCAGTTCTGTGAACTTGCAGTGCTGAATAAAAGTTCATGGCAGCACTTATGCGATATAAAAAATCTTTGTCGACCGTATTGTCAGCGTCAAGCACTACCACCACTTCAAAATCGGTCTCTTCAGTATGATGAATGGCGTACCTGAGGGACTTGGCTTTGGAACTTTCATCAAAAGAGGGGAGAAGAAGTGTGATGGGCAGGGACGAAAGCGAGTTATTGGTGCTCTCTTTCATGTTATCTGAGATCACCACTACTCGATAAGAAGAGGTGGGATAATCCTGCCGGAGAAATGAAGTGACAGAGTCAACTATCACATTGTCTTCGCCATAGGCGGGGAAAAGAACAAGAATCTTTTTGAGATGATCTGACGAATGGCCTACAGAGGGAGTTTTGAAAAGTGACGAGAATGAATAAATGAATAAATAAAGCACACCAATACCTGACAGGGCAAATATCACCCAATCTATGACAGAACAGATATATTGGGAATCAGTCATAAACAGGTACCCACTCTTTAGTGTCAGTATCGTATCGTTTGATGATACGTGCGGGATTGCCAACGGCTATGCTGAAATCGGGAATGTCTTTGGTGACTACACTCCCGGCACCCACTTGGCAGCGTTTGCCTATCGCTACACCAGGTAGCACAACTGCATCGGTGCCAATGAAAGTGTCATCCCCCACAGAAGATGGTCTCCTGTCAAGTGGCTGGTCTTTGATATGTGTATCAATATCACGATAACCATGATTGAATCCTGTGATAAACACCCTCTGACCGAATAGTATGTTGTCTCCTATGGTTACAGGACCGGTAATGATGGACCCGATACCTATCAACGAGTTTTCTCCTATGATAATATCTCCGGCACCATTATTGATTATGCATTGGTCTTCTATTACAGACCCGCTCCCGATATTGAAACTATGCCATGGAAATACATCGATTCTCGAACCTCTGTGGCTGATTTTTGCTTTCTTCCCCTTTTTGTGGAAAAAGGGATTGACAAACCATCTAACCCACAATCTTGGCTTTGGATGCTGTTTGGAGCTTATTAGCGACAAAGTCAGCTCTTTAAGTTTTGGATTGTTATTGAGTCTGTCCTTAATTCCCATAATCTATTTCTTATTTAATGAGAAGTAATCGAAACCACCTTGCACGATAGCTTTGGCGTTCTTGAAGTTTCCTTTTAGCAAAGATATGAAAACTCCTTTAGGAATGGCAACAATAAGTTGATAAATAACGGATAAATGCTTCTTGAATCGGGTTCCGTTGCGATAAACATAGAGGAGTCTGTTGCGAGTGAGGTAATAGGTCTTGGTGGGAGAATCTGCCCCAATGGTGCTGCTCTCCTTGTGATAGATAGTCTGATATGGGACATACCATAGTTGATAACCTGCTCTGGCAATCATAGAACTCCAGTCAAGTTCTTCATAGTAGAGAAAATAGCCCTCATACATTTTGCCTACTTTTTCTATTACATCCTTTCTCACCATCATAGCTGCACCATGGCAGTATGGAGTCTGACAGGGAGTGTCGTATTGCCCATTATCGGGCTCAGAGAAACCTATTAGGGAATTGCGCATAGTGATGGATGAGAGTGGAGTGTATCCTGCAAACTGAATATGACCAAATGGTTCGCTGAAAAGAATTTTAGGGGAGATCGCCCCAACTGCAGGGTTATTTTCAAAAAAATGAGTCAGTGCATCAAAATGATCTTCTTTGATGAAAGTGTCATTGTTGATGAGCATAACATATTGCCCGTTGGCAAGTTCGATGCCGATATTGTTTCCACCGGCGAATCCGAGATTCTTATCGCTTTGGGTGGTGATGCAAAGGGGAAATTTTTCTGCTATTTCATTGATTTCATCTCTGTCTCCGGAGGCGTTGTCCACCACAATGACTTCAAATGGGACTGAGTGAATAGTCCCATAGATGGAGTTCAGCAGTTCAAGAGTCTCTTTCTTGCCATTGTAGTTGAGGGTAACGAAAGAGATGCTAACTGATGGTGGAGAGTTCTTTTTCATAGCGCGGACAAGCCATAATTATTGAAAGGGACATAAAAATAATCATACTGGAGGGTAATGACCCCAATATCTCATTTGCATAGGAAGCGACTAAAATGCCGAACACACCGGCAAGAAGGGCAGAGGCCATCCCGGACAGATAGCTATTCTTGATTTTAAACAATATCAAGTAGCTGCAATATGCCATAATGAGTAGCCAAATCGTAACGTAAAGTATCAGGCCGACAATACCTGTCTCCACCCAAATGACCACAAAGAAAGAGTCGGTGGGAATCTCCGAAAGATATGAGCCGGGAATATTTTTTTTGGCTTTTACTCCTCCGTGTCCAATACCGGCGCCAAAAGGTCTGGAACTGAGATATGCTCTTAGCTTTTTCTGGTTTTCAACCCTGACGAGGAAAGAGTTATCTTCAGAGGGGAAAAATGCAGACCTGATCCTGCGGATGCCGGCAGAGCTTTGCCCTATGGTGGTGTACCTGAAAAAGACTACGCTACCCGCAAGCACTATAGTGAAGATAAGGATGGTCTTAAATCTTTTTGACAAAAGGATGAAGAGGGCAGCGCCTACCACAGGGATAGCCATAGCAGCTCTTGTCCCTGATAAATAGAGCCCTATTGCACCTCCCACGGCCACGATGATATAGAAAATTCTTCTCTTCGGATTCTTTTCAAAGAAGGAAAGTCCTGCATAGACAATCATTGATTGCCCCATGGTGCCTCCAAATGAGGCGGCATCGGAGAAGAAAGAGAAGTATCTGATACCTGTCGCAAGGATATGGGTGGTATATCCACCATCTCTGTACAGCCAACGAGTCTCAAAATAGTCAAATCCCACATATTTTTGAATGAGTGCTTTGGAGACCCCTATCAATGTAAGTATCCCCCACGTCAATAGTACGGCTTGCACACTCTTGTAATCCTTGAGCAGTATAGATGACAGAAAGATAGTAACTAAAAAATAAAATGAGATTCCTCTTATGGAACTATACCATGCATAGTTGGAAACAGCTTCGGGATTGAATATCTCAAATATTGTGTAGAGAGTCCATATTGACGCGAGAAAAAACCCAAAAGTGAATCCGTTTTTCCACTCTACCTTACCTCTGAAAGATGCAATGATGGAGGCAAGGAATGCCATTAGAATGAACGAGTCATATATAATACCTGTTTTTATGCCGGGATAGATACGGACTGCCCCTGATATGAAGTAACTGACTATCAGCATAAAAAGCAATCCTATGAAGGGGTTGTAAACGAAGGCGATAAAAACCAAGATAGCGAATGGAATAAGAGCCAAGACCGACCCGGCCAACATAACTGGCAAATTGGAAAAGGACGAAATGCACCAAGTAATCACTATTGAAACCAGGATGAGAGAAATAATGAGTATTAAGTTATTTCTCTTCATTGTCATTTCTTAGTAGAAGATTTGCCTAAATTGAAAGTATCGTAAGATAAATTGGAAAAAAGATTATAGGGAGGAAGTTGTTCAGTGAAATCTTCAACGACAGATTTTTTGGCATTGGAGAGGCAAATGAACAATGTGTTGGACTTAGACCCCAATAGTCCCAGAAGAGTGAGGTAATTGTTCTGTTGAGTCTCTTTCCAGGATGAGGTAGCATCGAGGACAAGAATGTTGAGGATGGCGTTCTGCAATACCTCTTTCTGAATGATGTCTGATGAGAGATCTCTGTGTTCGATGACAAGGATTTTATCAATTCCAAAAGATAGAAGGTCGTTGTAGTTGATAGGGTACATCACATCTCTGTCTATCTTGTCGAGAGCTTCTTTCCAATTGATGATTCTATGCTTGCGTCCAATACTGTTCCAGTAAGCAGACAATTGGTTAATCATAGTCGTCTTACCAACATTGGGGGAGATAGAAATGATATTGACGATGTTTTGTTCCTGATACTTGACTTTATTGAGGATGGCATTGCTCAAATGCCTGATGGCTGCACGAATATAGTCATCGTAGTATTTCTTATTGATTCTGTCATAAGGGGTAGGCATAGCGGCAAAAACAATTCCTTTGGTCAGTCGTTCCGTCCTATCCTTATCTCTCAAAGTGGTGCCAAGCAACTCTATAAGTATGAGGATGCACAATAGGAAAATAAAGACTCCAAAACCAGCTCCGATGACAAAATAGACTCTCTTGGTCGGCTCGGCAGAAAGTGGAAGTTGCGGAGGGGTGATGACTTTCAGATTGGAAGTGCTCATCTCAGTATTTCTCTTCCTAAGCCTTGCCTGATTGAGGTTATCAAGGATGGCAAAATATTCTTTTTCGAGAAAACCTACGAGACGGTCCTGTTGCTTGAGGTAAATGCCGACTGGAGAGTAATCATCAAACATCTGATTGATGTCTTTCTCAATGCTTTTGAGAACTTCCAAATCTTTTTTGGCTTTTTCATGAGCTATGAGAGCTTGAAGCCATTCATAAGCGATATCTTTGGAAATAAGAATCTCACCGGTGCCGGTGAAAGAGAAATAGTCATCGACATCCTTCTTGAGCGCGTTCTCAGTCTTCTTTAATTCACGTTGAAGTGCATAATTCGTAGAAGAGGTGGGAACTCCCTGGATGGTATCAAGGGATTCCGGATTCTGAAATATGGATGAGATGGCTATCTGATTGGAAAGGTCAGATACCTGATTGATTTTATTAATGAAATCGACATTGTTTTTGATAGGCTCGAAATTCTTTCCGAATCTCTTCTCTAAGTCATCGATTATTATCTTTGAGTTGTTGTAAGAAATCAGAGCATCTTGAAGAGAAAGTTTGTAATTGCTCTGAATAGCGGCCATCTGTTTGGTCTGCTCCTCGTAATTGATGATTTTCTTCTGAATGAAATAACGCTTCTGTTCATCCTCTGCCACTTTCAGCAGGCTGTCTATTCTTCTAAGCTCAGCTTCATAATAGGCAATGGCTCTGTCTGCTTCCTGATCTCTGAGGATGCGGTATTGGTACATAAACTCTTCGTTGAGAAGAAGGAGTGTATGATATACCACATTGGGGTCATCACTGGTATAGCGGATATTTATCATATCACTATTGCCCACTCGAGTGACCTGCATCCCTTCAAGAGTTTTCTTGCCATAGTAACTATAGTCCCACATGAAAATGCCATAGATGAAATTGTCGTGCTCGTTTTTATTGTAGAGAGCGATATTTTCAAACGTTCTCTCTTCGGAACTGCGGTCAATGAGTGCCTTAACATCGGGTGGGGTAATACCGTATACAGGTCTGAAGTGAGAGGCAGTGATGTAAGGGGTATCAAAAAGGGTATCTCCGTGCACCATGTGTTGAGAATAGAGTCTCATGGAGACATTCTTAAGTGTAGTATAGGAACGGATAATATTTAAGAAATTATCTATCTGACTGTCTGACTGAGCTATATTGATAGGAGAGGCGATGGATTCAATATTATAACCTGAGATGACACCTGTATATAAAACAGTGTTGGAAGAATATTCCCGTTTCATCCCCCTGGTGAGTATTATTGACAAAATAATAGCCAATGAGGGAAGAATGATCAACCACCATTTTTTCCTGTATAGGAATTTAAATATTATCTTAACGAGATCCATTTTCTAATAATTAATGATGGGAATCGAAGAGAGAGTTTCCAATATACTTGCGTACTGAATCAGACTCGAAAGCTGTTTCTGAAGCTGAATATATGCATCAATCTCCTTAGCTTTAATATCAGAGAGCTCGATGGCTGTAGCCCTTCCTGCCTGAAAATCTGCTTCAGTCACCTGATAGGTATATCTGCAAAAGACATATCTGTCATACAGTGCTCTGGAAAGTGTCAGAGAGAGTATCGCCTCAGAATATGCTTGCGCAATCTGTTTTTTGATATCGACGAACTTGCTGTCAACATTGTATTGGGCCAATCTGACTCTCGCTTTCTCCTTTTTGATGCGGTTGGACCTATCCACGAATTCACTTAAAGGGATATTGATGCCGACGCCCACATTCCACCAACTTTGAGCCTGTTGTGAGTATTGTGGATTAATCGGAACACCTCCCTGAGTGATGTCTATAAGGCTTGCCATAATACCATATTGGTAGTTGCCGAAAAGACGAAAATAACTCCACCAGTTGTGCTGCTCTGTCTTCATCTCGCGCAGGGCCACTTCCACTTCCATTTCAGACATAAGTATCAAAGCATTGTTGAGCCTGGCTCCCATAAAAAGGGTGTCCAATGGAGGAATCTCGGTAAGCAACAACTTCTGTCTCATATCGTCGTACGATTCGACAGTAAAAGACTGCGGAAGAATAATCTCCTGAGCCTTGACAGAAGTGCCAATACCCAAAAATAGGCACACAGAGAGTATTATATATTTCATCTTACACATTTTCTTTCTGTATAAATGAAGTAAAAGTCTTAAAAATAATTTTCGTATCAAGAGCGAAGCAGAATGTCTTCCCATACTTGATATCGAGCTGTTTCCTCTCTTCGGGAGACATTTTCTTCGAACCTCCGCGCTTCTCTATCTGCCATAGACCGGTAAGACCGGAAGGGGCAAGGAACCTGTCTATATCTTTATCGGAAGTTAGCAATTCTGCTTCATATAGGGGTAGAGGACGATTGCCTACGACAGACATATCTCCCTTGAGGATATTCCATAACTGAGGGAGTTCGTCTATACTTAATTTGCGGATGATTCTCCCCACTTTGGTGATACGGGGATCATTGGTAAACTTCTTAAAAGCTTCTTTTTGCTGGATAGTGTGGTTGTTTTGAACCACTTTCTCATCTAAAATATAGTTGTCGTCGAAGAGAACATTGGGGTCGTTGATGTCTATTTGGGATAGATCAACATCTTCGTGAATAAGAATGTCTTTGCGGGGAAGTTCAGGCTCCTCTGCGTATTGATTGGTGCTTGCAATCTCCTTTATTTTCTTATCAGCATCTTTATACATTGACCTGAATTTCAAGAAATCGAAAATATGAAAATTGGCCCCAACGCGTTTGGATTTGTAGATGACAGGGGTGCCGTCTTCGATAATGATGGCCAACGAAGTAATCAGCAGAAGCGGACTTAAACATAACAATCCAAAGAAAGATATGATGATGTCAAATATCCTTTTCCAAAGGGGAAGGACGAAAATACCTACATTGTCTTTGAAAAGAAGAGGGGTGCTGACGACAGCATTGTACTGAGATATGAATTCTTCGCAATCTCTGATGGAATCTTCGTCAGGATGAGGTGAGATGCTATTGCTTACTCCCAGTTTGAGGTAATGAGAAGCCTCGTCCTTACTTAATTTCTCTGTAACGAGAATGATAAACGTGTTTGGGAAAAAGGTTTTGATAGAAGATACTCTTGAGATGTCAACAAGGTAATTTTTTTGAAGAAGAAGAACAGGCACCAGATTGGGAGTCTTTCTGGTGTCGAAGTTGGATATCTCTCTCAGGACTTCTACTCTGTGCTTGGCCACAAAGAGACTGTCTCCCAAAAACTTGCGGAAGTTTGAGATGGTCTGAGTGTCATCCCCAAGATATATGTATTTAGTCGTCACGCGTTTAGAATCTTATTAACTCTTATTTTGAGTTCCAAAGGATTGAAGGGCTTTACAATATAATCATCCGCTCCGCTGGAAAGCAAACGAATCCTCTCTGAAGTGCTGTCTTCACTTGACAGCACGATGATGGAAATGTCTTTAAAAAGTTCGTTGTTTTTGATGTATTTTACCAGGTCAGACCCATTCATCTCAGGCATTCTCAAATCTGTGATTATGAGGTCCGGCATATTCCCTTCATGGAGCCAGGAAATGGCTTTAATGGGACTATCGAAATAAATAAAATTGAAATCTTCTGATAAATATACTGAGACTATCTTAGCGATAGTGGGCTTATCATCAATGATTAAGATGTTTTTTTTAACTTTTTCCCCTTCCATCTTTTATGGATTAATTTTAAATTCTTAAAAGTAGTATTTTTTAGGTTTATAAACAATTTTTAATGAATAAAACTTATGGCTCCCTCGAGAGTAGAGATAAGTCCCAGTACTAAAATAATGATGCCCGAGATTCTGTTAATCATCAGTAACTGACGAAGTCTGAACCTGCTTCTAAAGTGGTTGATGGAGGCAGAAAGGATAAACCACCAGAGCGCAGCACCAATAAAAACACCCCATAAAGTGATGGTGATAACGAATTTGGGAGCATCTTCACTGACATCAATTCCTGCAAATGCAAAAAGTCCGAGCATCAAAATAAGTGCGCCTGGGTTGGAGATGGTCATAAGCATCGAGGAGAAGAAATCTTCCCAATAGCGTTTGCTCCCCGACTTGAGACGTTTAACTTGAGTGACAGGATTGGTGAGGAAGAGTTTAAGTCCGAACAGTGCTACAATAAGACCACCGATTATCATCACCCAATTGCGGTATTGCTCTATGAAATCGCTTACGAAAGAGAGACTCAGAAGAGCTATTGCTGCAAAAAAAGTATCGGATACTGCAGCACCCATCCCGGTAAACAAACCGGAACTTCTTCCCTTGCTAAGTGTCCTCTGGATGCACAATACACCGATGGGACCGAGCGGTATTGAGGCCGCCATACCTACTAAGAATCCTTTGAGAAAGTTAATGAACATGTTCTTGTAGTAATTGTAGTAATATTGATATTGCAGTAGCTATAATCGGCAAAGATACAATAGTTTGTTTTATTATTGAGTTTTTTATTACCTTCGCCAC
>CAYMAX010000036.1:0-13510 GCA_964388595.1 uncultured Muribaculaceae bacterium | reverse complement strand
ATACGCAACTATATGGACTATCCCGATGTCGCTTCGCTGGCCTGTCCCAAGCCTATGCTTTTTATTTGCGGGACAAAGGATAAACTCTTCCCGATAGAGGGGGTTGAGATGGCATACGACATGATGAGAAAAGTCTGGGAAGATAGAGGGGATTCAGAATTACTCATAACAGACACAGTTGATGGCCCACATTTCTTTAGCAAAGAAATGCAGAAAAAAACTCTCGATTTTTTTATTAATCTTTAATAATTTATTCATATTATTTACCTTTGTACAACAACCAATATGTTTTTTATATGAAAATTTCAAGAATCTCTCTATTCGTAGTATTATTGTTCTCATCCGCTTTTTTTGCTTCTTGCAATAGAGGGATTACAAGAGACCAGATATTAGCTATGCCTGATGGCCCTGTCAAAGATTCCACCCTTCTTTATTATCACACCGGTATGGTAAAGGGGCAAATGGTAGTCCCTGTGGACACTTTCTTCTTAAGTAGCAGAGCAAAGCCGGAATACAAAGATGGTGTTAACCTCTATCAAAGTGCCAAAGTAGTACCGGGGGATAGCCTTATGCTTTTAGGAGGCATTAATCAGACTATTACCAAAAAAGGTAATTTCAGAAAAAACCTTGTAAATACAGCCATCCAGCTACGGCTGTTTCGTGATGGTCATAAAGTGGCTGACGGGTGGCTACTCTATAATGAAAGTAGTTTGGCAAATCCCAAAGCTTCTTCTTTATGGAATATTATTTTCAGCAGTATCTCCATAAATATGCTTTTGACTCTCTTCGTCTTTGCACTTGCAGTCGCTATTGTTTATTGGATATGGAAATTTATTTATAAAAGAGTCACAGACCCCTTCTGGGAAGATAGTTCGATATTATGTCAAACTATCTACTTCATCTTATCTGCGGCTGTTGCAGTGATATATTTCTTCATTAAGCTGGATGACTCTCTACTGATGTTCCTCAGATTCAATCCTGATTTCTTTGCTCACTGGTCGCAGTATCCCATTCTGGTAAAAGTTGCCCCTTTCGTTGTGGGACTTTGGCTCCTATCCATCATCGGCATGCTGTGGGAGATGATTTGCAAATACTCGACCTTGTGGCTTCTTATTTATTTTCCCGGGAAGTTATCTTTGGGAGTATTGATTATAGTGTTGATGATGATGGTAAGCAACATCATCCTGTTGGCTCTTCCTACCATCATAGGTATTATCGTCGTGATATGTATTAGCGGAGTTGGCGGTGCTACCAGTGGAGGCGGTGGAGGAGGAGGCAGCAGTTCTTCCGATATAAGTCAACAAAATATGTTTCGAGATGATAGTGGAAACAAACATATGAGCGGAGTTGATCGCGACGCTGCTAACAAAAAGATTCGAGGTGAGTGAGAATTGTCTTATTGGCTTCGTCATTAAGAAGAGAGTCTTCTCCGGGAACATTTTCACCACATACATCCATCCCTATCACGCGATGATGTTGAAGAGTGTCTTTTATTAGATTTTCTAACGTAGAAAGATTCATCGTCCCCTGGTCCCAATTGGTATGCGCATATTGTGGGCTGAGTATATCTTTATCAAGAGAGATATACACGGGCAGGGACTTCTCTTTACCACCGTCTCTGCATAGTGTCTTTCCCTGCTCTCCTTTGATGACCAATCGCCTCACGAATGGATTGGTATTCCATACATCATTGACCCACCCTCCGCAGGAAAGGACCTCTTCAAAGAGAGGAGGCAGCATATCTGAATGGTGATCTATCACCAATAGGGCAAATGGTTCTTTTATCTTGTCAGTCCAGAATTTGGTGACATAATGATAATTGCCAGAATCTATGAAATGGATCCCTTCCGGAGGCAGATTGGAGATTTTTTTAGCTATTGTCTCTTGGGCTTTGATATCACAATAACAGTCTGTACCGCCTACCTCGGAACAGTCTATCAGAAGATGTTTTTGGCTTTGATAAAAAGTCTGCTCAAGATATACTCCTGAGAAATTCATTATTACCAGCATATTGCAAATATGCTAAAAGAATATGAGGATCGTCGCCTTTTTTATTAAATTTGTCGTAAGTGTATCTCTGTTAATGACCAAATTTGCACCAAACAATAATTATCAAATTATGAAAACAAAAACTTGGAAAATCGTTTTATTATCCCTCGTCATTATGATCGGTGGATTCTGCCTCGGAGCTTATGTCGGATGGCCCACTTCCGGAGACACCATGCTTTCCGGTAATGTAGCTAAGGCCAATAAATTTAAAAAAGATGTTGCCAGTCCAGAGCTCAAACTATTTGAAGAGAAACTCTTGGCTGATGAAGATTTTAAAAATCAAACCATAACTTCTCTCTCTTTCATCAATTCCCGTATCGGAGAATTTAAAGAATATTCCACGATGGCTGTAGAAGCTACAGCTGATATTGAAGAGCTGAAAGAAAGCAATGCTGTGATGAAAGAATTGTCAGCCTTTGCCACCAATGCCGAGAAATCATCAGGAGATGCTTTGGAAGCACTCAATCTTATCCTGTCCGGTCGTAAAGATGTGAATTATGAGGAGCTTTCCAACAATGCAGTACTTTCATATTTGCTTCTCAATAACAGTATCTCTGCAGCTTCCAACTTCGTCTCACAGGCTGATGCTTTTCTTGCCACCAAGGATATTGCAAATTACCAATTCCTCGCTTTTGTTCGCGACAGATGGGCTATTTACAACACTCTCGACGCCATCTACTCCGACAATAAGGAACTGATGGCATTTTGGAGCGATAAAGAACTCCTTCTGGATGACAAAGTCTCTAAACAGGTAGTGGCTTCTCTCAAATTGGAGGGGTATTGGTATCCAAGAAATAACGAAGCACTTAAGGGGGGGTTGAACAATAAACAGGTACTCAAGGTGATGTGTGATAACAGACAGGCACTTAATGGAGCGATCTTTATGAAAAATAGCCAGATGAATAATGCTTCTCAGTTGAATGTCGCATTCCCGGCGAATTTATTTCAGCTGAACGCCATACTCTTGCAGAATAACTAACTGAATAGTGGTAAACTTTATTAGGCACAGGCCGACTCTATTACTCTTTTTCAAAGCAGTCAAGACAGTAATATTTACCCTTCCATAGATATACTTCGCAATCTTTCTTGCCACATATTTCACATTCACCCTTGGCTTTGTAGATGGCTTCGTGTAGATTTTCTATCTCTTTGGCTCTTTTATCTGTCTGAGAAAGGCGGATGCCGAGAAACAATCCGCTCCCAAAGAGAATGATGGCACAAAGAGTAGCTATTACTATCTTCGCAACAGATTGATGTTTATATTGGTGATTTGTCATATCGTTTGATTTTCAATAAATTGTTTTGGAGAGAGTCCGTACTTGGTTTTGAATAATCTTTGAAGAGTTCGCACATTGTTAAATCCTGACATAATGGCGAGCTCTTCTATTGATATTTTCTTTCCTTTGTTTTTCATTTGGTCTATACAATATTCAAGTCGCAGGTCTGTAATGTAAGAAGAAAGAGTAGTTCCTGCCGCCTCTTTGAAAATGTTGTACAGATATGTCTCATTGGTGGTGGCAAGAAGCGACATCTCCCTGCGCCCGAAATTGGGGTCGAGAAACAGTTCCTCATCTTTAATCTTACGCGAGATCTCAAGATACTTCTCCACAGCTTCACTGGGTGCCCCTTCTAGGATTTGAGCCTTTTTAGGTTTCTTTACTGAGTCGTTTATCTGCTCTACAAGAAGTTTGTTTTTCTCACGAAGAAGTTCCATCCTCACTAATACGAATCCTATGGTAATGATGAGTAGAACGATGATGACAATAGCAATGAAATACACACACTTTTGAATATGAATAATCCTCCGTTGTTCTTCTATTACTTTCTCCAGAACCAACGGATTTTGGACATCAATCAGCAATTGTGATAGTATCAGGTTCATTTGATGAGAGATTCAATCATCCATTTATCCACTTCCTTCACCTTAACTATTGGAGTCAGAGACATTTCTCCTGTCTTGCCTATTCTTTTCTTAAGGGCATAAAATTCCTGAATCATGGCATCTGCCGCTTGTTTTTCGGCTTTGTCATCAGGCATTGTCACCCCTGCCTCCTGGAGCATAAGATTTCTTTTTGAGAGGATGGACATCTCCAGAAAAAGATTTACATAGCAGCACATATCGAAAAACACCTCCGGAGCAAAATGCTCTTTTATGGTCATCATATATTTTCCGGCATTGGTAGAGGAAAAATCTCCTTTCTTTATGGCAGAGTATAGATTGACATCGCTATAGAGAGATTCATCAAGCCAGGAAGAAATCTTTTTTTCATTGTAACGAAAAAGGAGGGCGATAATGAGCGAGAGGCTTATTACTGCAAACAGCAGAGAGTACAGAGGATGAAAAATGAAAAGATTGTACACAATATGATATCCGGCAGAAGGGATTAAAATCAGAGGGTAGTATAGAAAAACAGTCCACGCGTTCCGCTTCTTTATCGAGACGAGCAATATTCCGACTATGGCAGTAAGACCCATGTGCATAATCGAGGTGCCGAATCCCCTGAAAAGGGCAGTAACTAAAGTCATCTCGGGGTTGAATGCGAGGTAGATTATATCTTCTACAAGTGCAAAACCTCCACCTATGGCAGCCCCGTAGATAAAAGCATCTATCTGAAAACCAATTTTATTGTTTTTAACCAATATCAGCAGCAGAATACCTTTGAGACATTCTTCTATGACAGGGATGGCATACTGCTCATTGATAGGAACATATTTTGAAATAAAGAACAACGCTCCGCAGCAAAAGGCACCATAAACTATCGACAGAAGAAGCCTGGTAACATTGACGAGCTTAAAACTGTCAAACATCCTCAAGATGATGAGAAAAATGAGGATGGGAAGGATGGAAAGGACGTATAACATAATACTTGTGCTCTCTATTCCATAGAATTGATGACACAAAGTTTGTAAAAAAATATTTTAGAAACAATTGTTCGTCAACCTTTCCAAGGCTTCCGAAAGCATAGCTCTGGGACAAGCTACATTGATACGTACAAATAATTCACCTTCAGGACCAAATACGAAACCATAATTTACTGCCAAACGAGCTTTGGTGGTAAAGAAGTCTTCAAGTTCTTCTCTGGTAGAAACAAATTGACGACAATCAATCCAGACAAGGTAAGAAGCATCGGGACGAATCACCTTGATGTCAGGAAAGTGCTTTTTGAAAAATTCTTCCATAAAAAGGATATTCCCCTCAATATAGCTTATCACCTGTTTCCTCCATTCGTTGCCATCTTTATACACTGCCATCGTGGCAAGAGAGGTCATAATCATCGGAGCGTTATATTCATTGACAGTGAGCCAGTGATAGAAACCTTCTCTTATGGCAGGGTTGGGAATGATAGAGTATGAACTCGAAAGCCCGGGCATATTGAAGGTCTTGGAAGGTGCTCCGAAAGTGATGCTAATCTGGGCAGCCTCACGAGATACCGAGGCAAATGGAATATGTCTGCCACCCCATAGTGTCAGGTCGGCGTGAATCTCGTCGGACACCACGATGATGCCGTGACGATGGCATATATCTGCGAGACGACGAAGAGTATCGACAGACCACCCGATGCCTCCGGGATTGTGGGGATTGCATAATATTAATAATTTACAATCATTCTTCCCGGCTATCTTCTCAAGATGTTCAAAGTCCATCTCGTAAATGTCCCCGGCCTTCCCCCCTTCGGCACTCAATAGACGAAGGGGATTGAACACCAGTTCTCTGTCATTATCCTTTGGGACATTCATGAAAGGGTGATATACAGGGGTTTGTACTATAACTTTATCTCCCTTGTGGGTGAAATAGTGGATGACGAAGCTCAGACCTCTGACCACAGCAGGTATGTAACTGATCCACTCTTTTTCGACTTTCCACCCCTGTATATTATCAAGCCAGTTGACAATGGAATCCTTAAGCTCCGGAGGTTCTACATTGTATCCAAAGATACCTGTATCTACCATCTTGCGAAGTGCATTCTCAATACATTCCGGAGACTTAAATTCCATATCGGCCACCCAGAGAGGGATAAGATCATCTCTTCCGAAAAGACTTTTCATCAAGTCATACTTGACTGTGTAATCGCCCTTCCTGTCGAGTATCTCATCGAAGTTTACCACTCTATTTCCCCTATCCATTTTCTCAATCCTACGATGTTGGTATATTCAAAAGAACTTTCAAATTTGTGATAAACAGGCGATTCGACTATTACCACTGTGTTCTCGTCGACATAAAGCTTCACTTGGCGGTCCACATCGGTAAAAGTTTTGTCTTTATCATAGATGACAGGGTCAAGAGTAAGTGTCTTACCGTCAAAATGATAAAAATTCATCTGAGAAATATCCTGCAGGTCACTCAATTTCACAGCGTGTGTGAAAATATTGGTATTGGCTACGATTTTGGATTCACTGTCACCATTCCTGCGAAGCTTGACTGTGGGATAGTGAACTATCTTGGGATTATCTTTGTCGCTATCACTCACAAACATAAGATTGTACTCATCTTTATCAGCATCGATAAATATCTTATCGTCTCTCCATCTCTCCACATTTTGGTATTTGATGAAGAGTGTGTCGCTTGACAGTGCGATGGTATCGGTGGATGTTTTATCTTTTGAATTCCAATATCGGGAAGTAAAACCAATACTCATAGCTACAAGTCCTATCAAAGATGCCACCCATACAAGGAACAGAATAAGTCCCGGTCTCCACTTGGGAGAATGAATCCCGAACAGCATCAGAATCCCTCCATATAGAAGCCCGACAAATGGAATGAAAATCAAACAGAGGGCAAGAATTTTATAAAAGACCAGAAGACCGGCAGTAGCACCTGTAACTATAGTGATGAAATCCATCACAGCTACCGGAATACCGAATCCCCATATCTGAATCCCGAATGGTACGACCACACATGCGATAATTCCCATAATGCCGATAAGGAAAAAGATAAAACCAAAAAGCACTCTGAACATTTTCCCAACATTGCTCCAGAAATTAGGATTGTCTTCTCTGACTTTATTAACGTTTTTCCCAATCTCTTTAGCTCCTTTTTCTATATTCTTCTGAATATCCTTCACAGTGGGAGCTTCCCCTCTCATGGCACATTTCTGCTCAGTAGTTCTCGCAGGTGGAAGTACAATCCATAAGACTATATAAAGAAAAATAAAGAACGAACCTCCTATGTGCATGTGGAAGAAGGAAAAACCAATAGTGAAAATCACAAAAAGAAATCTGAAAAGAAGGACATCTCTGTTGAAATAGGCTGCCAATCCGCTGCAGACTCCTCCAAAAATCACATTGGAAGGGTCTCTGTAAAGTTTTCTTCTTGAATTTCCTCTGGCAGAAGAAGTCTTATCATTTTCTCCGCTTTCCTGGTCGATGTCTTCCGGTTTGCCGAGTATGGAAATGACTTCCATAACGACCGGGTTGCTTATCACTCCCCCTTCTCTTCCTCCTCTTTCCAAGAGCAATTCTGCGGCACGTTCCTCTATCCCATCAACTATTTCCTGTCCGTTGGGATTGTCTTTGTAATGATTATTGAGATCTGCAAGATAATCCTTCATTATCTTGTGAGCATCTTCTTCAAGAGTGAAAGCGATGTTGCCTATGCTTACTTTTATTACTTGTTTCATATCTCTTCTACTTTTTAATGATGTTTATAGTGTCCACTATTTCTTGCCATGCTGCATCCATCTCAGTGAGTGATTCACGACCTTTTTCGGTGATGGAGTAGTACTTTCTCGGAGGACCCTGAGGAGATTCCTCCCAACGGTAACTTAGCAATCCCTGATTTTTCTCTCTTATAAGAAGGGGATAAAGGGTCCCTTCGACTACTATCATATTGGCATTTTTAAGCTCAGATATAATAGATGAAGCATAGGAGTCCTCTTTTTTGAGAATACTGAGGATACAATATTCCAATACTCCTTTTCTCATCTGAGATTTTATATTATCTGCATTATTATTAATTATTTCCATATTAACCTCCTTAATTAAGCAAATTTACGCATGTTTTCAGCTGTGACTGGCAGCCCTCTCATCTCACATTTATTGGCAGCTGTCTTGGCAAGAGGAGCTATAATCCAAAATATGATATATGCCCAAAATCCAAGTGAACCGCAGAATAATGCCACAGCGAAGAGAATTCTCAAAATAGTGACATCCATATCAAAATATGCAGCGAGACCACCGCAGACACCGCCGATAACTTTATTATCGGGATCTCTGAAGAGTTTTTTGTCGGGCTTTTTATAAGAGGCACCGGATGGGTCATAATAATTGTAACTTCCCTCTTCGGCAGTACCATCAGGCATCCCGAGCTGGGCAATGACTTTATTGACCAGGGCGAGATTGACGACCTCTTGTTTGGAGGAAAGGGCGTCTGTAAATAGCTCTGCTATCCTCATCTCCAAATCGTCCATTACTTCTTTGGTCTGATAACCCATTGAAGTTTTGCGGCGGAAATGTTCGAGGTACGAATCTAACCTCTGATATGCATCATCATCGATGGTAAAACTTCTTCCGCCAATTCCAACATTTAAGACTTTTTTCATTTTAGTAATTTATTTAAGTTGTTTATAAATTTTAGTACTATTCTTTGCCAATAATTTGGCACTGCAAATATATGTAAAAATAATAGTACCTTGTATCACAAAGTATTATTGTTTTTAATAAAAAAGCTCGTTATTTTCATAACGAGCTGATATTCAGTAAGAAAATTTTCAATTAAATTTACTCAACAGGCTGTTCTTCTATAGGAAGAGAAGGGAAATCGGGCTGACCTTGAGCGGGAGCACTTTGTTCTATTCTATCTTGAATGGAATTATTTTTGCCCTTCCCTGTGGAGATAAAGGCAGTAGCCAAAACGCATAAAACAATAATCGTAAGGGCGAGAATCCAAGTGGTTTTCTCAAGAAAATCTGCAGTCTGACGAACTCCGAAAGTCTGATTGCCTGAAGCAAAATTAGCTGCCAATCCGCCACCTTTGGAATTCTGGACCAGAACCACAATGGTCAAAAGGATGCTTGCAATTATAATTAAAATAGAAATCGCTGTGTACATATACTATAAATATTTCTTTAATTCTTCAATGAGGGCTGCAAAGTAAGTACTTTTTTCCGGATATAGCAAAATTAGTTTAGAATAAACCTCTATCGCTTTCTTATAGAACCCCTGCTCTGCATAGACCTTGGCAAGTGTCTCTGTATAATAGTCTTCATCAGAAAAGTCGATGGCTATGTCATCACTGTTTTTATCACAGGAAAGAGTATTGAATCTTTCCAAAGTGGAGAGCCCGTCGTCTTGAAGCGACTCGAGGTCTTCTCTTGAAAAATAATCTCCTCCGACTACATGAATCTCCCTGCGCGGAGCCTCGCTCTCCTTTGGTATGGTTGTCGTTTCCTCTATAGGGGTCTCTTCGACATTGTAAATTACCTTCTCCTCTATCGGATAGGACTCGTCTGCCGTATTATCCTCATCGAGGGAAAAAGGCTGAGCGCCACTGACCACTTCCTGAACATCGCTCTGAATGGGTACGTCTTTGAACTCTACCACCCCATTGTCAGGAGTACTATCTATGACAAAGTCCTTATACAGCGGTTCGATGGTGGTATTACCCTCTTTCTCCTTCTCATTTTGTTCCTGGATAAGCATCTTACTCTCTTTGAGCAGACCTTCTCTAGAAAAGACATACACAGCGGCTCTCTTTAACCCCTCTACCCGATACTCTTCACCCATAGAAGTCATCCTGAGGAATAACTCCTTACGTGCCAGCGAGAACCACGGATACTTTTTCAGAACGTTATCGAGTTCGGGCAGCGAAAGTGTTGATAATTCTTGAGTAGTCGTTATCATATCTCTTACCAATTGGCTACTGTGGCGTTAAAAATATCTTCAACCAATATATTGATAATCTCGTCGCACAAAGAAGCTTCCACCGAATCAAGCGACTGGGTAGAGTCATAGTCTGCATAACCTGAAAATGATTTTTCAAAATCTTCTTCAGGGTGCAATCTGTTAGTGAAAGTCACCTTAACCGCTATCGTCAACCTGTTTTTCGCAGCAACCTCCTGAGCAGTGATGGCGATGGGTCTGGTGTCGTATGAAGTGATTACTCCTGAGACATTGAGGTCTCCGAGTTCGGTCACCATATCAAGCTTCGTGAGTTTTCTATATTTATCAATGAGGGCTTCAGTGAGAGAGTTGCTTAATGAAGGGTTAATCTTCAAGGCTCTGTTCTCAAAGTATTCCACAGCACAACTCTTGACATCGGGTTTGATGGATGTACCCGAAAAAGAGTATATCCCACAACCACTGACCAGTATGGAACACAGAACAACTATGAAAAATCTATTCTTCATTGTCAGCTTTCTCATCAATGTTAAGTTCTTTTATCTTCCTGTATAGAGTTCTCTCGGAGATACCAAGCTCTTCCGCAGCCGCTTTTCTCTTCCCTTCGTGCTTGCTTAGTGCCTTTTTAATAAGTTCGGCATTGACATCCTGTATGGAAAGATTGGTCTCCTGATGTGGCTCTTCCTCTTGTTCTATCGGAGGTACCACATATTCTGAAGAGGTGTCGGTGATAGAATCTTGAAATTCTTTATTAATAGTGCCCTGAGGCTGTGGCGAACCTTTACTTGCAGCTTTAAGTTCGTCCACTTCCCGCCGGAGCTGAAATAATATTTTAAAAATAATATCACGGTCGGTAAGTCCGTCTCCTCCTGTGGATGAAATATCACTTTTCCTCACTGGAAGGGTATTGGGTCCATCAGTAGGGAGGTATTTTTTGAGTGTGTCCGATGAGATGGACCTATTTTGCTCCAATACAGACATTTGTTCTGCAACGTTCTTCAACTGACGAACATTACCCGGCCAGCGATAAGACTCCAGGAGTACTCTCGCATCCGGGGTAAGCCTGATGGCAGGCATTTTATATTTGTCAGCGAAGTCGAGAGCAAACTTCATGAAAAGGAGATGAATGTCTTCCATTCGCTCTCGCAAAGGAGGTACGAAAATCGGCACTGCATTGAGCCTGTAGTAGAGGTCTTCCCTAAATTTGCCAAGGTTGATGGCGTGAAGGAAGTTTATATTGGAAGCAGCTATCACTCTGACATCTGTCTTCTGGGCTTTCGATGAACCTACCCTCATAAATTCTCCGCTTTCGAGCACTCTCAATAATCGTACTTGTGTGGAAAGCGGCAACTCCCCGACTTCGTCAAGAAATATTGTACCTCCGTTGGCAACTTCGAAGTACCCTTTGCGGGCTTCATTGGCTCCGGTAAAGGAACCTTTTTCGTGGCCAAACAATTCAGAATCGATGGTCCCTTCGGGAATGGCACCACAGTTGATGGCTACATAATTGTTATGTTTGCGAGGGCTGTATGAATGAATTATCTGCGGTATCACCTCTTTCCCCACACCGCTCTCTCCGGTGATAAGGACCGAAAGGTCTGTGCCTGCTATCTGGATAGCAGTATCCAAAGCACTATTCAGACGAGCGTCATCTCCGATAATGCCAAATCTGTTTTTAACCTCTCTTAAATCCATACTGCGCAAAGTTAAAAATTTTTACTATTCTTTAGAATAATTGTTATATTTGCAGTTGCTATAAACTTCCGTGATTATTTTTTATTCAAAACAAATACGTATTACAATGAAAAAAGTTTTTCAAAAAATTCTCCTTATTGCAATGATAGGATTGATCATCCCTTCTTGCGGTAGTCCGGCCAAAATGGCAGAAGAAGCCAATAAACTTGCTCCCAAATGCGAACCTGCAGTGTTGGAAGCAATTGCAGGCAAGATTTCAGCTAAAGTAACTGTTAACTTCCCTAAGGACTATTTCCACCCCAAAGCTATTGTAGAAGTCATTCCTGTATTGGTTTACAATGGAGGTGAAGTGGCTCTTGATCCCGTTATGCTTCAGGGAGAAAAGATGACCAATAATTATCAGACTATTGCTGCTGCCGGTGGCGAGTTTTCCAAAGACCTCACTTTCGACTATGTAGAAGGAATGGAACAGTCTCATCTCGAACTTCGCATGACTGTTATCAATAAAGACAAGAGAATTCCTTATGCAGAACCTTTCAAGGTAGCTGACGGTGTCAACACTACTTACATGCTTGTAAAGAAAGAAGGTGCTCTTGCTTATGCACCTGATGCTTACCAGGCTGTTATCCCCGAATCAAGCGAAGCTCAGATTCTTTATCTCATCAACAGTGCTACAGTTCGTCCTTCACAGTTAAAGACCGATGAGATTAAGACTTTCCAGGATTTCCTCACAAAGGTTAAAGCTGATGAACGCAGAACTATTAAGAACACCGAGATCGTAGCTTATGCTTCACCTGAAGGCAAAGAAGATTTCAACGCCAAACTCTCCGCCAAACGTGCTGAGACTGCAGGTAAAGCTTTTGACAAAAACATCAACAATAAGAAAGTAGCTGTTCAGACTACAGTTGACAGCAGACATATCGACGAAGACTGGGACGGTTTCCAGGAATTGGTTAAAAATTCCAACATTGAAGATAAAGATCTCATCCTCCGCGTTCTCGAAATGTACAGCGATCCTCAGGTTCGTGAGAAAGAGATTAGAAATATGTCCAAGGTTTACACCATTCTTGCTAAAGACATTCTTCCTCAATTGCGTCGTGCTCGCTTTATCGCCAACATCGACTTTACCAACTACAGTGACGAAGAACTTGTTGCTCTTGTAAACGACAACATCGAAATTCTTGATGAAGAAGCTCTCCTTCATGCAGCTTCCCTCATTAAAGACAATAATATCAAAGTCACAGTTTATTCCAAAGCTATCGATAAATATGCCAGCGAACGTGCCAAAGTCAATGTTGCTGTCACTTATCTCAAACTTGGTAAACTTGCTGAAGCTCAGACTGCCATCAATGGTGTCAATGCTAAAGATGCATACTATTACAATACATTAGGTGTCATCGCTCTTCGCAATGGTAAAAACAACGAAGCTGTCAATGCTCTCAAACAGTCTTCTCTTAAAGAAGCTAAATACAATCTTGCTGTAGTTGACATCCTCAATGGCAAATATACTGATGCAGCTTCCAAACTCAATGGTGAAGGTGGCTACAACGAAGCTCTTGCCTATGTTCTTACAGGCAACCTTGATGGTGCTTGGAAGATAGTTGGAGATGCAGGTTGCCCTTGCAAATCTTATCTCAAAGCTATTATCAAAGCTCGTCAGGGCAAAGTTGATGAAGCTAAGAGTGCTCTTGAGACAGCTAAGAAATCTGAAGCTCTTGCTAAACGTGCAGAAACAGATATCGAATTCGCAAAAATTCGTTAAGTTTCTTACATACTAAATTGATTCCGGAGGGCGACCCACAAAGTCGTCCTCTATTTTTAAGAACCAAATTTAATCCGTTATGCCAGGTAATGAATTGTTCGGAGATGCCGAAAGAAAACAAGTGATGGACGTTCTCTCGACCGGAGTTCTCATGAGATATGGATTCGA
>CAYMAX010000035.1:12810-14316 GCA_964388595.1 uncultured Muribaculaceae bacterium | reverse complement strand
CCCCGACCCGCTGATTACAAATCAGCTGCTCTGGCCAACTGAGCTACATCGGCTTAGATTTTTGGGACTGCAAAGATAGACTATTTATTAAATTCTGCAAAAGAATTTTAAGATTTCTTTAAGGATATCTTCTTCATTGAAGCCACATTGGGCGCGAAGCTGTCCGACAGTGCCTTGCTGAATGAATTTGTCGGGGATTCCCAAGGCTACCACCTGCTTTTGCAAGCCATGTTCCGCTACATATTCTGCCACTGCGCTGTGAAGTCCTCCGATGGCACTGCCATCTTCGATGGTGATAATCTTGTCTGCCTTGTCACAAGCATCTGCAAGAGCATCGAGGTCAATGGGTTTCAGGAATCTCATGTCGTAGTGAAGTACATCATAACCTTGTTTGCCTGCCTTTTCGATGGCGGCAGAGGCAATATTTCCAACAGGTCCAATACTCAGAACGGCTACCTTGCTGCCCTGATGAAGCAATGTTGCTTTTCCAATGGGAATGAAAGTGAAAGGGGTAAGTCTCCAGTTGACACCCTCTCCTGCACCTCTGGGGTAACGTATTATGGTGGTGCAATATTCAGGAGTAGTGGCGGAGTACATCATGTTGCGGAGCTCGGATTCATTGAGAGGGGAGGCGATAATCAGATTGGGAATGGGTCTGAAACAAGCCATATCGAAACATCCGTGATGAGTGGCACCATCTTCACCGACAAGACCTGCTCTGTCGAGGCAGAAGATGACTTTCAAAGGTTGGAGAGCGACATCGTGTATGACACTGTCATATCCGCGTTGCATAAAGGAGGAATAGATGTTGCAGAATGGGAGCATCCCCTGCGAAGCGAGCCCTGCTGAGAATGTGACTGCATGCTGTTCGGCAATCCCCACATCGAAAGTTCTTTGGGGAATCTCGTTCATCATGATATTCATCCCGCAGCCTGAGGCCATGGCCGGAGTGACTGCTACAATTTTATCGTTTTGGCGGGCGAGCTCCAGTAAAGTCTCCCCGAAAACATCCTGATATTTGGCAATTCCTTCTTTGGACTTGACTAAACGTTTGCCTGTGACCGGGTCGAAAAGACCGGGGGCATGCCATATTACCTGGTCATCTTCAGCAGGCTTATACCCTTTGCCTTTTTTGGTGGCCACGTGGAGAAGTTTGGGACCATGAATCAGTTTGAGGCTCGAAAGAGTGGTGACCAACTGACCGATATCGTTGCCATCTATGGTGCCGAAGTAGCGAAATCCCAAAGATTGGAAGAGTGAGCCGTTACGGAAAAGGGCAAATTTGGTGCTGAACATCACTTTCTGGATAAACCTGCGTAGACGAGTAGCACCGACCATCTCCCAAATATGATTTTTGGCCTTATTATAAATAGGTGATGTGGTAATCTTCAAAAGGTGGTTGTGAAGCCCACCGGAGCCGTGGTCTATGGAGATTTGATTGTCATTGAGAATGACCAGCAAGTCTGTCTTGAGTGAGCCGGCATTATTGAGCCCTTCGAAGGCAAG
>CAYMAX010000035.1:0-12800 GCA_964388595.1 uncultured Muribaculaceae bacterium | reverse complement strand
CCTATCACTGCTACCACCTGCTTGTGTTCTCCCATAAGTTCTGAAGCTATGGCCATGCCGAGCGCAGCTGAGATAGATGTGGAAGAATGACCGGTGCCGAAAGCATCGTATGGGCTTTCGGACATTTTCGGGAAGCCGCTTATGCCGTCAAAAGTTCTGTTTTTCTTAAACAATTCCTTCCTGCCCGTAAGTATTTTGTGAGCGTATGCCTGATGACCCACATCCCATATTATTTTGTCAGAGGGGGTATCGAAAACATAGTGGATGGCGACTGCTATCTCCACTGCACCAAGGCTCGAACCGAGATGTCCCGGATTCTGTGAGCAGCACTCTACCATATACTCACGAATCTCTTTGCAGAGTATCTCAAGCTCTTTGATGCTGAAATTTTTGATATCAGCGGGATAATTGACTTTGTCGAGCAGGCGCATGGAGGATATTATCTGAAAATGGTCTCTTTACGATCGGGTCCTACTGAGATGATGGAGATTCTTACTCCTACCTTTTGCTCGATGTATTCCACTAATTCTATAAATTCGGCAGGAAGGTTTTTCTCCTTTCTGATGCGGTGAAGACTTTTTTTCCATCCCGGAAATGGAATATAGAGAGGGGTGATGAATGAGTATGTGTCGTAAGGGACTTGGAAAACTTCTTCGCCGTTAACCATATATGAAGTAGCGACATAGATGGTGTCAAAAGTGTCCAATACATCAGACTTCATCATAATGAGATCTGTCACTCCATTGAGCATAACGGCATATTTGAGGGCAACAAGATCGAGCCATCCCGTCCTGCGCGGACGTCCTGTAGTGGCACCGAATTCATTTCCTTTCTCTCTTAATTCTTTACCAACCTTGGTCTTGAGCTCTGTGGGGAATGGTCCGCTGCCCACTCTTGTGCAATAGGCTTTGAAAATACCGTACACTTTGCCTATGGAAGAGGGTGGTACCCCCAATCCGAGACATGCGCCGGAGCAGGTGGTGGTGGAAGAGGTAACGAAAGGATAAGACCCGAAGTCGATATCGAGCATAGAGCCTTGGGCTCCTTCAGCAAGTATCTTCGTGTCATGGGCAAGAGCATCGTTGATAAAATACTCTCCGTCTATGATATGAAATGTTTTAATGTATTCTACCGCCTCGAACCACTCTTTTTCGTTCTCATTGGGGTCGTATGGGTAGTCGAATTGCTTGAGAAAAGTGATGTGTTTGGACTTTAATGTATCGAATCTGGTCAAAAAATCGGGGGCAAGAGCATCTCCCACTCTGAGGCCGTTTCTGCCTGTCTTGTCCATATATGTGGGACCTATGCCCTTGAGAGTGGAGCCGATTTTGCTTTTGCCTTTGGAGGCTTCGGATGCGGCGTCAATAATGCGATGGGTAGGGAGGATGAAATGGGCTTTTTTGGAGATATAAATACGGTCTCTTACAGGTACTTTGAGGGCTTCCAACTGAAGACATTCTTCACGGAAAATGATGGGGTCGAGTACCACGCCATTGCCGATGACATTGATACAGCCTCTTCTGAACACTCCGGACGGGACAGAATGGAGGACGAAATCGGTTTTGGCAAAATGCAGAGAGTGACCTGCATTGGGGCCGCCTTGGAAGCGAGCCACCATTTTATAATTTTTAGAAAGGGCATCGACGATTTTGCCTTTACCTTCGTCGCCCCATTGTAATCCTAATACAACATCAAGTTTCATTATTAAATCTAATAGTTAAGTGGTTAAAAAGGAAGATCATCTCCCTCTTCAGGAGATACGGCACCGGTGTCAGGCTCTGAGGTCGTCAATGGCCTGGAAGAAGGTGCAGTGTGCTGTGTGGGGGCAGAATATGAAGATGTGGGGGATGCTATTGGAGCAGCGGGAGCATCAGATTTCCTGCCAAGAAGCTGGAATGAATCGGCAAGAATCTCTGTGATGTACTTAGTATTGCCCTCTTTATCGTTGTAAGAACGATTTCTAATCTTCCCCTCTACATATAGAGAAGAGCCTTTACGCACATATTTCTCTGCTATCTCAGCTAATGAACGCCAGCATACGATGTTGTGCCATTCGGTCTGTTCTTTCTGCTCTCCGTTTCTGTCTTTATACCTTTCGGTCGTAGCGAGAGTAAATGAGGCGGTTACCACTCCACTTTCCAAGTGTCTTACTTCGGGATCTCTTCCCACATTGCCTATGAGCATTACTTTGTTTAGTGACATAATATTTGTTGTTTATGAGCCGCTAAGTTAGAATTATTAAATGATATTTTAAAATAAAAAAATAAAGAGGTATCTTTGACAACTTTTCTGAGAATTAACTTAAAATTTGTAATATGACGACTGTTAATAAATTAATGAATGACAATGTGATTGTTCGTTGGGTTGCATTGTTGCTGGTGGCATTGATGATGTTCTTTGCCTATATGTTTGTGGACGTAATGTCCCCCCTACAAACCCTCATAGAGTCACAACGTGGCTGGAATCCGAGTTCTTTCGGCACTTATGCGGCAGCAGAATATTTTCTCAATGTCTGCGGTTTTCTGATTTTAGCCGGCATTATTCTCGACAAATCTGGAGTCAGGTTTACAGGTACCCTTTCTGCATCATTGATGGTAGTAGGTGCTTCCATCAAATTCTTGGGTATCAGTGACTGGTTTCAGGATACTGCTATGTGTGAATGGTTGAATACTTGGTGGGTCTCTTTACCCGGCAATGCCAAGATGGCCAGTTTGGGCTTTATGATATTTGGCTGCGGATGTGAGATGGCTGGTATTACAGTGTCGAAAGCTATCGCCAAATGGTTTAAGGGCAAGGAAATGGCTTTGGCTATGGGTGTAGAGATGGCTATAGCACGTCTCGGTGTCTTCGCTGTCCTTTCACTCTCTCCCTTTATTGCCAACAAATTCGATGGGTCTGTGGTGGCTCCTGTTGCCTTCTGCACGGTATTACTGCTTATAGGACTTATTTGCTACCTGGCCTTCTGTGTGATGGATAAGAAACTTGACAAACAGCTTGGTGAGGTACAGGAAGGGCCGTCTGAAGAGTTTAAAGTGAGCGACATCAAGTACATATTCCAGAGTAAGATGTTTTGGATTATCGCTTTGTTGTGCGTGCTTTATTATTCTGCCATTTTCCCTTTCCAGAGATATGCCACGACATACTTGGAATGCAATCTTAACATTCCCAACAATGAAGCTGCCAATCTGTTCCGTTGGTTCCCGATTTTGGCAATGGTACTTACTCCTTTCCTCGGTTCATTCATAGATTTCAAAGGCAAAGGGGCATCTATGCTGATGTATGGCTCTCTGATAATGATAGTCTGTCATCTCGCTTTTGCATTTTTACTCCCTGCATATCCGAAAGAATGGTTGGCTCTGCTGATTATCGTAGTGCTTGGTGTCTCTTTCTCACTGGTACCGGCTGCTCTATGGCCGAGTGTCCCCAAAGTTATAGAGCCACGTATATTGGGCAGTGCCTATTCACTTATTTTCTGGATTCAGAATATAGGTCTTTGCTTCGTGCCCAAAATCATCGGCAATGTTCTAAATAATGTCAACCCGGGTGTCTCGGAAGCTCGTGCCAAGGCTTCGGAAATGATAGCTGCAGGTGCCACGGATGTGGTTATGCCTGCCTACAATTACACCATCCCGATGATTATTTTTGCTTCATTCGGAGTAGCCGCTTTCTTCCTGGGTATATGGCTGAAGATAGAGGATAAAAACAAAGGGTACGGACTCGAATTGCCCAACGTCAAGAGATAACGATACTATATTAAGGAATAACGATTCTATATGCTTCCTCGGCCTGATGCTCAAGCCATCGTGTGCCGGGGAAGTATTTTATATTGTTGCGCTCTATGAACTCCTTCGTAAAAGAGGGATGTGCATAGTTGGCTTCGAGTACCGTCTTATCAGAAAAATCAATTTCATCCATACCCGGTAAAGGTACCGGTATAGTGTAGATGATAATATCTGCAGCTTTTATCTCAAATGCGATGTCATCAAGTGATGAAGTGTGGTCTATCTTTTCGTTACATAGTCTGAATGAAGCGAGATGATGACTGTATTCTTCGCACTTGGAAATACTTCTATTGGCAATGGTGGTGCGCAGCCCAAAGAGCAGTGAAGCGGCGGCAGCAGCTTTTCCTGCTCCTCCGCAGCCTATGACCAATACTTTGGCTGAGCAGTGGGGGATGAGAAAGATATCATCTTGAAGAGTGTTGTACACTCCGAAAAAATCGGTGTTGTAGGCTGTAATCAGATTGTCGTTGAGAACAAGAAGATTGGCAGCCATAATCCATTGGCAGAAAGCTGAACGGTCGTCTGCTATTTGATATGCCTTTTCTTTGAATGGGGTGGTGACGTTTATGGCATAATATTCTTTTTTGAAAATATCTATTGCCTTATCAAAATCATCAGAAAGGATAAGGTCGTAACTGTACTTCTTCAAAATATCGGGGCGATTCTTGAAATGGTCGCAGAAGAGTTTGGGACTCAGACTGTGCGTGATGGGGTAGCCAATAAGACCTAATTTTATCATATTTGATGGCGCTGACGTACAGCTTCGTAGCAAAGAATCGCGGCAGAGATGGAGACATTGAGTGAGTCGAGCTTACCAAACATCGGGATATTGATTTTAGCATCGGATGCTTCTCTCCACGAGTTGGAAAGTCCTGTCGATTCTGCACCGAGGACTATGGCTGAGGGGAGTGTCATGTCAATATCGTAATAGGGGTGGGAGTCCTGAAGTTGCGCCGTGAGAATGTGGATATGGTGCTCTTTGAGCCAGGAGATGGCTTCTGAAGAGGGACAGCAGACTATCTTGGAAGTGAAAACTCCACCCAACGAAGTGCGGATGATATTGGGATTAAAGATGTCTGTAAGTGAGTCGCACACTATGACTGCATCTACTCGTGCTGCATCTGCAGTGCGCAGTACAGCTCCCAGATTGCCCGGCTTCTCGACAGATTCCAATACCAGAATGAGCGGAGAATCAGATGTGTCGATATCTGAGAGCAGTAAGGGAGGTTTTGTGTAAAATTCTGCTACAATTCCCTCGGTACTATCTCTATAGGCTATGGTATGATATACTTCAATCGATACTTCGAAGCTATCTATGTGGTTAAAATCGTAAGTCAAACCCTGAAATAGTGCCTCAAGTGAGGGAGCCGACAGTATCTCTGAACAGAGAAAGAAAGACCTCGGAGAAAATCCCCCTTCCAAGCAGTGTCTTATCTCGCGAATGCCTTCCACGACAAACAGTCCCTGTTCTTTGCGAACTTTGGACTTGTCCTGAAGCTCCTGCAATTCTTTGACTTTGGGATTGCGAAGTGATGTGATGTGCTCGCGGAGCATAGTGTTAATCTTTATCTTCTTCTTCTTTGGCAGCTTTCTTCTCGGGGCGCATTTGAGGGAAGAACAGTACATCCTGAATGGTGGAGGCACCTGTCATAAACATAGTGAGGCGGTCGATACCCATGCCCATACCCGAAGTGGGAGGCATACCATATTCGAGAGCTCTTACGAAGTCCATATCGATAAACATGGCCTCGTCATCCCCTTTGTCTTTGAGCTTGAGCTGGTCTTGAAATCTTTCAAGCTGGTCTACAGGGTCATTCAATTCACTATATGCGTTGGCCAACTCTTTGCCATTGACAAAAAGTTCAAATCGCTCGGTAAGTCCCGGTTTGCTTCTGTGCTTCTTGGTAAGAGGAGATATCTCCACAGGATAGTCGGTGATGAAGGTGGGCATGATGAAATGACTTTCACAAAACTCTCCGAAGAGGGCATCGATGAGTTTACCTTTGCCCATAGTCTTATCTACTGCAAGCTTTTTCTCTTGGCATACCACTCTGAGGTCCTCCTCTGACATACCTTCAATATTTACCCCTGCATATTGCTTGATGGCATCGGTCATAGTGATACGTGAGTATGGCCTTTTGAAATCGATGTCGTGGTCTCCGATGTGGACTATGGTGCTGCCATCGTGAAGTGTGCGGGCTATTCTTTCGAGAAGTCCTTCGGTGAAATCCATCATCCACATATAATCCTTATAGGCCACATATATCTCCATGCAGGTAAATTCGGGATTGTGTGTCTTGTCCATTCCTTCGTTTCGGAAATCTTTGGCAAATTCATATACACCGGCGAATCCTCCCACTATCAGCCTTTTGAGATACAATTCGTTGGCTATGCGAAGATAGAGAGGTATGTCGAGAGCATTGTGGTGAGTGATGAACGGACGGGCATTGGCCCCTCCCGGGATAGACTGAAGGATGGGAGTCTCCACTTCAAGGCAACCATGTTCGTTGAAATAATCTCTCATAGTGGAGATAATCTGAGACCTTTTGATGAAAACATCTTTGACCTGAGGATTGACGATGAGGTCTACATATCTCATCCTGTATCTGAGCTCGGGGTCGGAGAATGCATCATATACTTCTCCCTCTTTTTCTTTCACGATGGGGAGTACCCTTAATGATTTGCTCAGCACAGTGAGTTCGTGAGCATGTATGGAGAGCTGTCCTGTCTGGGTGACGAAAGCATATCCACGTATCCCGATAATATCTCCAATGTCGAGGAGTTTCTTGAAAACGGTATTGTACATGGTTTTGTCTTCTCCGGGGCATATCTCATCTCTCTTGATGTAAATCTGTATCTTGCCTTCACTGTCCTGCAACTCGATAAATGAAGCAGCTCCCATAATGCGTCTGCTCATAATCCTTCCTGCTATCGACACATCTGACATAGGACACTTGTCTGGGTCATATTTGCGATAGATTTCTGCGCTGGTGGTATTGATGGGAAAAGTTTGGGCGGGATAGGGGTCAATGCCGAGGTCAAGTAATTGTCTGACTGCGTCACGTCTGTTTATTTCCTGTTCATTGAGCTGATTGGTCTCCATTGTCGATTTTTTTAAGTCTGGCAAAAGTAACTTTTTTTATCCAAAGTAGGAATAATTGTTATACTTTTGCAAGGATATGGGTAGAGAAAAGAAATGGATAGTCAATGAACCCGGCAACCCCGCTTTGGTGCGCAAATTGGCGTCAGAATTATCAATCGATTCTGTGTTGGCCAATCTTCTGGTGCAGAGAGGAATAGATTCTTACGAGAAGGCTCGTACCTTCTTTCGTCCCGATCTCAGTCAGCTTCACGATCCTTTCCTGATGAAAGATATGGATAAGGCGGTGGAACGGCTCGACAAAGCGGTCACTTCCAAAGAGAAGATTATGATCTATGGAGATTATGATGTGGATGGGACTACTGCTGTGGCTCTCATTTATTCTTTTATCCGCAATTTCAATCCAAATACAGAATATTACATACCGGACAGGTATGATGAAGGGTACGGGGTCTCCTATAAAGGGATAGATTGGGGTGCCGACAACGGATATACTCTCATCATAGCACTTGACTGCGGTATCAAGGCGGTGGAAAAAGTCAAATATGCACTCGACAAAGGGATAGATTTCATCATTTGTGACCACCATCTTCCAGATGAGACACTTCCACCGGCAGTGGCTGTTCTTGACCCCAAAAGGGAAGATTGTCATTATCCGTTTGATGACCTCTCAGGCTGCGGAGTTGGTTTTAAACTTATTCAGGCATATGCATTGAAGAAGTCGCTTCCTACGGAGTGGGTCTATGCTCTTCTAGATTTGGTAGCTGTGAGTATAGCTTCAGACTTAGTCTCCATCACAGGAGAGAATAGAACTCTTGCCTTCTTTGGTCTGGAGAGACTCAATGAAAGTCCCCGCAAAGGATTGCAGTCAGTCATTAAACTTTCAGGTCTGGAAAATCACAAGATAACCATCGATGATGTGGTATTTAAAATCGGACCGCGCATCAATGCTGCAGGGAGAATGGAACAGGGGAGGACTGCTGTCGACCTGCTGGTATCACGCAATGACGAAGATGCCAAGGCCATCGGTGCCGCCATCAATATTCATAACAACGACCGTAAAAATATCGATAGAGAGATTACTCTCGAGGCGATAGAGATGGTCAAGACTACACCTCACTATCTTGATAAGAAATCGACAATAGTCTATAACCCCAAATGGCATAAAGGGGTGGTGGGAATCGTCGCTTCAAGATTGGTCGAAGCATATTATCGCCCCACGATTGTTCTTACTCAGTCCAATGGATTCATTACAGGCTCTGCACGCAGTATCCCCGGCTTCGACTTATATGATGCCATAGAGCAGTGTTCAGAGTATCTTGAGAATTTCGGAGGGCACATGTATGCTGCCGGGCTAACTCTCAAGCTTGAAAATCTGGAGAAATTCTCGAATAAGTTTGAAGATGTAGTGTCCAAGAAGATAACCACTGAGATTCTTACTCCCATATTTCATATAGATACTTATCTCGATTTCAGACAGATAACACCGAAGTTCTTCAGAATTCTGAAACAATTTCAGCCATTTGGCCCCGGCAACTTGTCTCCTGTATTTATCACAGAGAATGTCTATGACAATGGCAATGGCAGGATGGTTGGTTCTGAAAATGGTCACATCAAGCTTGAACTTCTTCAAGAGGATGAGCCATATCGCTATATCTCCGCCATCGCATTCAATAAATCGGAATATTTCGAACACCTTCACGCAGGTAATCCTGTAGATATTTGCTATTCCATAGCAGAAAACTATTACAGGGGCATAGCTAATATTCAGTTAAGGATCAAGGATATTAAGAAACGGGAAGACCTATTTTAGATAATTTTCCTGGCGAGTGATTCGTAGAGAGGTTCTCTCTCGCGATAGAGTGTCTCTATCTTGTGGCGAAGTGTATCTCCTTCTTCTCCCTGAAGCAGGGGCCTTGCTGCAGTGTCTCCCTCAAGCCGTGCAAAGAGTGTCTCAGGGTCGCTTTTGATGTAGATGCAATATGTGAATCTGGAGATGAGGTCGGTGCAGACAGGATTGGTGACTATTCCCCCTCCCAAAGAGAGTACCAGGGTGCAGTGTGTGGAGTCATCGATGGTGTCGGGATGATTGGAGATGTGGTCTTCGAGAATATCTTGAAGATATTTCTCTTCAAGTTGGCGAAAAGCTCCCTCTCCCGATGTATCGAAAATCTCCCTGATGGTGTGTCCTTCTTTCTCAATGATGTATGTATCTGTGTCTATGAAAGGGGCATCCAAAGATTTGGCAAGCTGCTCTCCAAGCGTGCTCTTGCCTGCTCCCATAAATCCTATGAGGGATATTATCATAATTAGAATAGTGTAAGGTCGTCGTCAAGCTTTAGGTCGACTACTGACCCGGCTCCGAAGGATTCAGAGGCTTTTTTGGCTTTGGTGTCTGAGGTAGATGTCTTGTCGGATGTCTCTTCATCTGAGGTAACCTCGGCATCATTGTATAAATCATCATCGAGGGTAATATCCTTGTTGGTGGGGCTTGACTTGGCGAGAGGTTCGACAAATTCTATGTTCTCCACTCCGTTGGAAGTAGCCCTCTTGCCTTTGGCACGAAATCCTTTGATGCCGATAAAATCTTCAACATCGACATATTCCGGTTCTTTGGGACGCTTGGCATTGGCAGGGAAGGTGATTTTGACCTGAGGGTATTCATCGGTGCTGAAAGCCACCATACGCGAACCTTCCTCTTCGGAGATGAAGGACAGTACCGTATTGTCACTTAATACGAAGCAGAAGCGTTTGATATAGTAGCATTTAACAATTGCATCCCAGTAGATGACAGAATAGACTTTGTGAGAATCGAATTTTTCGACTTTTAGAACCTCTCCCTGGAAACGGTTACTCAAGTCGAGATTGGTGGTGTAGAATGTTCCGTTTTTACAGAGGGCAAGGATGTGCTCATGGCCTCTGAATTCTCCAAGAAGCTCCCCGCGACTCTCTTCGTTGAGGCGGTTGACATCCCAGTCAAACCAAATGGACCTGCCACCTATCGTAGAGACACCTTCTGTCTTGAGGGTGATTTTGAGGATAGGATTCTTGGTGACTATATTGCCTTGTGATGTCTTGTTCTTGATAGCGAGTTGTGCAAAGTCGAAATCCAAATAGAGTTTTTTTAGCTTCGGCTTGGGCTTCAGGTGCACTTTGACTGACCCTGCTTCACCATTGGCATTGGATGTAAACCATAATACCATAGAACCCTCTTTGCCTTTGGTGAGATTGTACCATTTGTCACGGGTAATGCCTGTGACTGCAAACCTTTTGGCATAAACTACCCCTTGTCTGCCGTCTCTGTATATGGCATTGTAAATAGTTCTGCGGTCAGATTTATGGAAGACAGCGACGTGGATGATACCTTTCTCGATGAAGGCTTTATCTGACACTTTGGTGACGATATATCGGCCGTCTTTTATGAATACTATTATCTCGTCAATGTCGGAGCATTCGCAGATATATTCTGCATCCTCGATTTTTTTCTGAGAAAGGCCTATGAAGCCCTCCGCCTTGTTGGCGTAGAGTTTGGCATTGTTGGCGATTACCTGCCTTTCGTTGATGGGCCTGAAGACTGTGATAGTGGTGCGGCGAGGATATTTATCGCCGTATTTCTTCTTAAGTGAAGCAAAGTAATCGATAGTGTATCTGACTATGTGAGCGAGGTCGTTTTTAATGGTTTTCTCTTTGTCTTCTATCCCTTTTATCTTTTGATTGACAGCCTTAATATCAAATTTGGATATCTTCCTGACAGGCTTTTCAACCAATCTGTCGATATCATCCGAAGTGATGGGACTTCTGAGAAGATCCTGGTATCTGAGCATCTCTTTCATCACGTCGGCAAGCTGGTTTTCCCAGTTTTTGGCGTCGTTTTCGAGGACTTTATAGACTTTGTTTTCGAAGAATATCTTTTCGAGCGAGGAGTAGTGCCATTCCGCCTCCAATTCCGCAAGACGGATCTCAAGTTCTTTGGTAAGGAGAGATTTGGTGGTCTCGGTATTGTATTTCAGTATCTCATCTACCCCCATAAAATGAGGTTTCTTGTCTTTGATGACACAGCAGTTGGGAGAGATGGAGACTTCGCAATTGGTGCAGGCATAAAGGGCATCAATGGTCTTGTCGGGAGATATGTCGTTGGGAAGGGTGATGATAATCTCAGCTTTGGCAGCAGTGTTGTCATCTATCTTTTTGATTTTTATCTTCCCTTTCTCACTCGCTTTGAGTATTGATTCCTGTATCTCTCCGGTAGTAGTACCGAAGGGTATCTCTGTGATGGCGATGGTGTTCTTGTTGAGCTTCTCAATCGTGGCACGTATTCTGACTTTGCCTCCCCGCATGCCGTTGTTGTAGGAAGTGGTGTCTGCAAGACCTCCGGTGGGGAAATCGGGCTCCAAATGAAAATCTTCTCCGCGAAGATAGGAGATGGAAGCATCTATCAGCTCATTGAAATTGTGAGGGAGAATCTTACAAGCAAGTCCCACAGCAATACCTTCTGAACCTTGTGCCAGCAGAAGAGGGAACTTGACAGGAAGATTGACAGGTTCTTTGTTTCTGCCGTCGTATGAATTGACCCACTCGGTAGTTTTATTGTTGAAAACCACTTCATTGGCAAAATCAGTGAGGCGGGCTTCGATATATCGACCGGCAGCAGCTGCATCTCCCGTGAGGATATTGCCCCAGTTACCTTGGCAATCTACGAGCAAATCTTTCTGTCCGAGCTGTACCAATGCATCCTTGATGGAGGCATCTCCGTGGGGGTGAAAAGGCATGGTGGCACCTACGAGACTCGCTACTTTGTTGAGGCGTCCGTCATCGTGAAGCTTCATGGCGTGGAGGATGCGCCTCTGCACAGGTTTGAGCCCGTCATTTATATGAGGGACAGCTCTTTCGAGGATGACATAGGAAGCATAATCGAGGAACCAGTCGCGGTACATCCCCGTGAGCTTATACTTCTTGCCTTCATCTACTATGAGTTTGTCGAATTTTCCGGAGGAGTTGGACGTATCCTCATCTACTGGAAGATCTTCAATAGACTCATTATCAACTTCTTCTTCGCTGTCTTCAAGATCGTCGGTACTCATTGGCTGTTACAGAATAATAATTAACCGACAAAGTTAGCAATGGAAATGAAAAATCCCGAAGTGTTTTCGGGAAGTTTTCAACAAAATATGAGGATAGAGGGATATTATTCGGTATAACCGAAAGATTTGAGCTTACGCTTGTCTTCTCTCCAGTTGGCATTGACTTTGACGAAAAGCTGAAGGAATACCTTCTTTTCGAAAAACGATTCCATGTCGATTCTCGCCTGGGTCCCTGTCTTCTTGAGAGCGGCACCTTTGGAGCCGATGATAATTCCTTTCTGTGAATCCCGCATGACATTGATGGTCGCAGAGATATCGTATCTTTGCGGGGTCTCTTTAAATTCGTCAATCACTACTTCTGAACAATAAGGAATCTCTTTGGAGTAGTTAAGCAGTATTTTCTCTCTGATAATCTCGGAGGCAAAAAAACGCAAGTTGCGGTCGGTGAGAACATCTTTGTCGTACCACGCTTCTCCCTGTGGCAGCAATTCAAGAATCTTCTCGAATATGCTGTCGAGGTTGAATTTGCGAAGAGCAGATACTGCATAAATCTCCGCTTTGGGTATCAGCGTGTGCCATCTCTGTACCAACTGACGTACTTCATCTTCTGTGCTCAGGTCTATCTTATTGATGACCAATATGATAGGACAGTCCACCATATTGAGTTTGTCAATATATTCGTGGTTTTTGTCTATCTTTTCTATCACATCGGTCACATAGAGAATGATATCTGCGTCTCCGATGGCGGTATCGACATACTGCATCATATTCTCCTGCAGCTTGTATGCAGGTTTGAGGATGCCAGGGGTGTCGGAATAGACTATCTGAAAGTCTTCG
>CAYMAX010000034.1:0-14679 GCA_964388595.1 uncultured Muribaculaceae bacterium | reverse complement strand
GAAAATGAGAAGCAGGAGCAGAAATGCCCTGCTTTCTTTTTGATGTGTGGAGTTGACGAAATAATAGAAACAGATTATCGAGAAAGGGAAATAGAACACCAGCTCTATGGGAGCTGAGGGATAATCTTTATAGAAAGTAAAAATCAATAAAGTCATCACCACATACATACATCCCATGGTAATCGTTCTTTTGGCCACAGTATTGACATTTCTATTGTTATTGAGAAGGAAGACTAAGGAACGGATAAATAACACCGTCAGAAACAGATAATAGACTATGGTGATAACATCTATCTCCATAGTATAGAAAGCTACAGACTTTATAGCCTCATGGAACTGAGTGAAATATCCTTTGAAGTCGACAGTGGAGAAAAAATAATCAAATGCAAATAGATAGATGAACGGCGTTACGATGGCTCCAAGATATATAAAACTGTAGTTTAAGAAATTAGACGGCCTTAGCATAATAGTGATTACAAACAGAGCAGCCACTATCCAGACCAACGGAGGAAATATCAAAGCACTTATGGAAGAGAGCAGAACAGCTAAAAAAAGGTCAGCTTTATGCTCTTCTTTCTCAGTGATATATATCATTATGAAATAAACTGACCATATCATCAATAGTGCGAGGATATGGTACTTCGAAAAAAGGAGCGTGGAAGGATTGGAAAGCACTAACAGCAAGTATAGTGCAGGAAGAAGTGACGAATATGAAGAGAACGAAAAGCATTTATTATTGACATAATACATACTTATCAATATCACTATCAGAAAAAGAAAGGAGATGACATAAGAGAATATGTCGGAACTCCTAAAAAGAGGGAAAACCCTGCTGATGGAAGCATCTTGGGTCAATGGCAGAAAAAACGAACTCACAGCTACCATCAAGGCAACAGAAAACAATATCCTGATAAAGCTTGAATTGTTGGAATTACCACTCATATTTACATCAGTTTGGCAATGTCATTACCGATATCAGTGCGATAATACATTTTATCAAAATCAATCTTCTTCATCTGCTTGTATACCATGTTGACAGCAGAAGACAAGTCCTTGGCAACGGCTGTGACGGATAGCACTCTGCCACCCTTAGTCACCACATTCCCATCTTTTAGGGCTGTGCCTGATTGAAAAATAATCACATTCTCAGCACTATCGAGTCCTTTGACGGGATATCCCGAATGATATTCTTCAGGATATCCACCCGATACTGCTACCACAGTCACTGCCGTTGAGTCTGAAATCTCTATCACCTCTCCAGACAACCGTCCCGAAGCTGCTGCTACAAGATGAGAGAGGAGGTCACTCTTGATAAGGGGCATAACCACTTCAGTCTCTGGGTCACCCATTCTTACATTATATTCTATCACATAAGGGTCACCACCACAATTCATAAGACCCAGGAAAAGAAAGCCATTGTACTTTATCCCCTCTTCTTTCAACCCTCTGATAGTCGGCTTAATGATTCTTTCCTCTACTTTGTGCATAAATGTAAGGTCAGCATACGGAACCGGAGATACTGCACCCATTCCACCGGTATTGAGCCCTTTATCATCGTTCAATGCTCTTTTATAATCTTTGGCTTGTGGGAGAATCATGTAGGAGGAGCCATCTGTGAGGACAAAAACTGAAAGTTCAATACCATCAAGATACTCCTCAATGACCACTTTGTCTCCTGCACTTCCAAATTTACCCCCGAAGATATCATCCAATGAGAGCAACGCTTTATCAATATTGTCTAATATAAGCACCCCTTTACCGGCAGCAAGTCCATCGACTTTCAACACATATGGAGGCAACAGTGAATGAAGGAATGCACTCGCCTGTTCTCTTTGTTGTGATGTGAAAGAATGATATTTGGCTGTAGGTATGTGGTGACGAAACATAAAACTCTTTGCAAAATCCTTGCTCCCTTCGAGAGTGGCACCCGATTTATGAGGGCCTACAAACAGGACATGGTGTGTGGAGGGACTTTTATCGAGATAATCTCCCAAACCCGATACCAACGGATTTTCAGGACCTACCACCACGATATCTATACTATTCTCTACAACAACCCTTTCTATCTGTTGAAAATCTGAGACGTCACCTGCTATATTGGTGCAAAGAGAAGCAGTACCGGGATTGCCGGGGAGACAAAAAATCTTTCCGGCCAACGGGCTTTGAGCCAATTTCCAGGCAAGAGCATGTTCTCTGCCACCGGCACCGATAATGAGAATATTCATAGTTGTATCGATTTAAAACTCAATTTCTTTTTAGTTCCTTCCTTCAAGACTTCAGGAAGTACATACCAAAGGTTTTTGGAGGCTTTGATGGAGTCATGAAAAACGATAATCTCCCCGGGGAAAAGATAGGGCAAAACATTTTTCAAACATTGTTTGCAGGAGAGTTTACGATTGTAATCCCGGCTCAATATAGACCAAAGGACCACTTTGTATCTTTCATTAACAATCCTTACTTGATGGGGAGTGATCTTGGCGTATGGGGGACGGAACAAGTGAGAATGTATCAAATCATTGGCTGCATCGATATCCTCAAGATACATCTCTTCATCTGTATGCCACCCTTTGAGATGACTGTAAGAATGATTGGCTACCACGTGTCCCCTCTTTATCATCTCCTGATAGAGGTCGGGATACATCTCCACATTCTTGCCAAGACAGAAGAAAGTGGCTTTTGCCTTATAGAGATCAAGTTGGTCAAGAATCCAAGGGGTAATCTGAGGACAAGGGCCATCGTCAAAAGTGAGAAAAACGCCCTCTTTCTCCTGTGGTATGTTCCAGATGATGGATGGATATAATCGTTGAATGAAACGGGGTGGACGAATCAGCATCTCGAAGTAATAAATGATTGGCAAAAATAATAATAAAAATTAACTTTGCAGTCAAACAATCGGCTATGATGTCCCCTAAAAAGATTCTGCTTATCATATTCCTCTCTCTTATAGCTTTATCCTGCTCCAAAAGCAAGATTATCCCCACCAAAACTATGTCGAGAATCTACTATGACATCTATCTGACTGACCAAAGACTACAATTCGACAAGAGCCTTGCCAGATTGTCCGATTCACTTCTGGTATATGAGCCCATCTTCAACAAATACGGCTACACCTCAGGGGATTACACCAATAGTGTTAACTATTATCTTCAAAATCCCAAAGAATTCGTATCAGTTTTTGAAGAGACCAACAAATTGCTCGTTGAACTCAAAGATTCTCTACTGATAGTGGTCAGAGACTTAAAGCAAATCAAAGAAAGTTGGCCCACTCTCGATTCACTATCAGCATTGGCTTCCGATTCAGTCATTTCCAATCCCTATTATCGAAGCCTGAATATTATTTTCTTCAAGCCTGATGTTATAGTCATTTCTTCTCCCATTATAGATTCGACCATCTATGAACATAAGTATAATAGCTATCAGCTATATAATTCTTCTCCCTTTATTTCCGAAGGTGATGTTGTCTTCGACTCCACCGCTCCACTCTCTTCAGGTTCAGCCACTCGAGTCAACACCATCCATAAAACACCTCTTCAACAGGAAATAAAAAAGAAAGTATCGAAAGAGTAAAGAATACCAATATGAAAAGAATAGCTGCCAATTACATATTCCCTATACACGAGGCCCCGATTAAGAACGGCTATGTCGAACTCACAGATGATGGGACAGTCACATCGTTTGGAGAGATGACTTGCGAAACCCCCGATACCATCTTTTATAATGGAATCCTCTGCCCCGGCTTTGTAAACGCCCACTGCCATGTGGAGCTATCTCACCTTGCAGAGAAGTTCAAAGAAGGGACCGGCATGTCTGGATTTATCGACCAAATCAACTCGTTGCGTGATTCTGCCCCTCAGGACCAAAGAATCAACGCGATGGAGGTTCAATACCGGAAGATGTATGAGGAAGGAGTTTCTGCTGTCGCAGATATCTCGAATTGTGCTGAAAGTTTTCAAATGAAGAGCCAATCCCCGATATACTCTCGTACTTTCCTCGAAGTGTTCGGCACTGAGACTCAAGATGCACCTCAAGTAATGAATGAAGTAGAGAAACTTCATCAGATGGCGAACCAAATGCATCTCGATGCTGCTCCTACCCCCCATTCTCCTTATACCATGAGTCCAGAACTGCTTCGACTTGCATCCAAGGCAGCACTCCGTGAAGGATATTTATCCTATCACAATCAGGAATCAATGGAAGAAGAAAATATGATTAAAAACGGCACCGGTGCTTTGGCAGACAATTACCATGCCCGCGGGCTTAGCACTCCCCCTATCACAGGCAGACCTGCTCTTCTCTATTTTCTTGATATTCTCCAAAAAATACATAAAGCACCATTCAAGGAGCACATTCTTCTTATTCACAACACCGTTACCAACGAAGAGAGCATTGATAGAGCTTTAGAAATATTGTCTAATGTATCATGGGTCACCTGTCCTCTTTCTAATATCTTTATCCACAAGACACTGGCCCCTCTTCATCTGTTTCGTCGCAAAGGATTGAGCATCGCTGTCGGCACAGACAGCCTCTCTTCCAATCACATCCTCTCCATGATAGATGAGATTAAATGTATTATCTCTCATTTCCCCGACATCCCTTTGGATGAGATTCTCGGTTGGTCCTGTCTGAATGGAGCAAAAGCATTGGGCAAAGAGGATATATACGGAAGTTTCGCCATAGGTCACCGCCCGGGAGTAGTTTTAATTGATAACATAGATTTTCGCTCTCTCACTCTCACACCACAAAGCACCTCTACCAGAATAATTTAATACACTGTTTATGTCAACAATACTTTGGCACGATATCATCTTCGGTCCTATTTTAAGTCGTAGGATAGGACACTCTCTCGGAGTAAACATAATGCCGAAAGATGGCAAAATATGTTCATTCGATTGCATCTATTGCGAATGTGGATGGAACAAAGATGGGACATCCAATCACACAATACCATCCAAGGAAATGATTTTCAAAGCGATGGACCAACGATTTGCAGAATTGTCACACAATGGTACTCCGGTCGACAGCATCACTTTCTCCGGCAACGGGGAGCCGACCATACATCCCGACTTTCCCGCCATTATTGACTACACCCTTCAGATGAGGGCTAAATATTTTCCCAAAGCCAAGGTATCAGTCCTCTCTAACGCCTCACAGATTCATCGCAAAGAGATAAGAGAGGCTCTCATGAAAGTCGACAATCCCATTCTGAAGATTGACAGCGCTGTGCCAGAATATCTTCGTCTTCTCAACAATCCCATGGGAGATTACACTCTTGAGAGGGTGATTGACAATCTTCGCCTTTTCAAAGGCAATTTCATCCTTCAGACTATGTTCCTGAAAGGCACTTTCAACGGCAGGTCCATCGATAGTACAGACCCAAAGCTTACCGAGCCTTGGATTAAACTTGTCCTCTCATTGAGACCCAGAGAAGTGATGATGTACACTATCGACCGGGAAACTCCTGCCAAAGGACTTGAGAAAGTGACAGTCGATGAGATGAGCACCATTGCCGCACCTCTTATCAAAGAGGGTATTATAGTACAAATTAAGGGATAAGTATGAGAGCTGTCATTCAGAGAGTCACTGAGGCTTCTGTGTCGATAGATGGAAGCATTCACGCATCCATTCCCCATGGTATGATGGTCTTGGTCGCTTTTGAAGATAATGATGATTCCGTGGATATAGACTGGATGTGCAAGAAGATACTGAATCTTAGAATATTTGACGACCCTGCAGGTGTTATGAATCTCTCTATCAACGACATACATGGAGAACTACTGCTTATCAGCCAGTTTACTCTTTTCGCATCCACACACAAGGGGAACAGACCTTCATATATCCGTGCTGCCAAACCCGATATCTCCATTCCACTTTACGAAATGTTGAAAGAAAAGTTACATTTATTTTTGGGGACAAAACTCAAAAGTGGTATCTTTGGGGCAGAAATGAAAGTGGCACTCATCAATGATGGACCGGTCACTATCATCATAGACTCTAAAATTAAAGAATGATATGGAGAATACTGACATAAAGATGACACCAGATGTTCTCATCTCCTGTTTGGGACTGATAGACCTTACTACTCTGAAGTCTACCGACACATTCTCAAGTGTCCGCCAATTCACCGAGAAGGTCAATCATTTTCACGAATCATTCCCATCATATCCATATCCCGCTTCTATCTGTATCTATCCCAATTTCGCTCAGACAGTCAAGGATACACTCTCAGTCCCCGGAGTCGGCATTACTGCCGTCGCAGGTGGTTTCCCCGCCTCTCAAAGTTATTTGGAGGTCAAATGTTTAGAGAGTCGTCTTGCTGTGTCACACGGAGCCACGGAGATAGATATTGTATTAGCTCTGAACAGCTTCCTGGATGGAGATTATGACACCTGTACTCAAGAGATCAAAGAGATAAAAAAAGCCATTGGCCATGCTCATCTCAAAGTCATTCTTGAGACCGGAGCTCTCTCCACGGAAGAAAACATCACTAAAGCCTCATTTTTGGCTATGGATGCCGGTGCCGATTTTATCAAGACATCCACAGGAAAAATGGAACCCGCTGCTACACCCTTCGCTGCCAAAATTATGTGTCAATGCATTAAGGATTACTACCTTAAGACAGGAAGAAAGGTCGGTTTTAAACCAGCCGGAGGTATATCTACTGCTTCAGACGCAGTGCTTTACTATACTATAGTCGAGACTATCCTCGGGAAAGAGTGGCTCACCCCTTCTCTTTTCAGATTCGGGGCAAGTCGCGTAGCTAACAGTATTTTATCCGAACTCTTAAAAAGAACTATTATTTATTACTAATTACTCATTCTAATCTTATGAAAAAATTTTTAGTAGTGCTCGTAGCACTTTTCCTAAGCATCACTGCTTTCTCACAGGAGTACAAGAATTCAATCGGTGTCAAACTCGGTTATGACATGTCCATCGATTACAAGCACAATCTCTCCGAATCCAACTTCATCAACACTGGTACCAGTTTCTTGTTCTGGGGCGCATTTGGTCTTCGCGCATATGGATTCTACAACTGGAACTTCCCTATCAGATCAGTCGACGGGTTATCATGGTATGTTGGTCCCGGTGCATACGTAGGCTTCTTCATGAATTCGCAATATCTCGGATTTGATGGTTCCATCAATGCGATGATAGGTCTTGAGTACAAACTCCGCAACATTCCTCTTGCCTTCTCATTTGATTGGGCTCCCGGATTGAGGATTACTACTTACCTTCCTCATTATGTTGGTTTTGCTTATGGTTGTGGTGGTCTTGGTATCAAATATACCTTCTAATCACATCTCCCTATAAAGAAGGCTGCCCTTACGAGCAGCCTTTTTTTATCTCAACACAGCTTGAAACTGTTGTGTGAATGCTTCGAGGATTTTTTTCATAATCCTGTCGACATAATCGTCAGTAAGGGTCTTGTCTTTATCCTGAAGGACGAAACTCATAGCATATTGCTTCTTGCCTGCTGCTATCTTTATGCCTCTGTACACATCAAATAGGAAGACTTGTTTCAGCACTCTCTTTTCAGCGGCAAATGCAGCTTTTCTCAACTGATAGTAAGTGACAGATTCATCGACAAGGATAGCCAAGTCACGTCTTACCTCTGGGAAACGAGGCATTTCTTCGTAAAGAACCTTGGTCTTCAGATAATGTTTGACGAAGAGTGTCCAGTTTATCTCGGCAGCAAAAACAGGCACTTTGATGGCAAACTCCTTTAAGCGCGAAGGATTAATTGTCCCAATGGTAGCTAATATCTTTTCGCCCATTTTATATTGCAAGCCTTCAGAGTATAAGTCTGATGGAGCAGGAGAAAATTCAAGGTCATAAATATCTATGGAGAAGCGTCTCATGAGGAGTTCTACATATCCTTTCAGAGCATAAAAATTGCTCTCTTCCAGTTTGTTTCTCCAATACTGCGCCCCTTTGCCCACCATAAACATAGAGAGATGCATTTGTTCCTTGTAGGAATGAAGATCATTTACGGGAGCTTCAACACCATTAATCGGATGGAAAGAATAAACATTGCCCATCTCATAAAGTTTCATATCCTGGACCTGTCTGTTCAGATTATAGGCTATCACTTCGAGTCCGCTGAAGAGCAAGGTCTGTCTCATGGCATTAAGATCAGAACTTAATGGATTGATAATCATAGCCAGATTCTCTTTGGGATATGTCTTGAGGTGGTTATAATAATCAGCTTTGGTGAGTGAATTGTTCATACACTCCATAAATCCGTTGGCAGAGAGAAAATCACAAGCTTTAGTTCTTACACTTTCAGGGTCAGGATTGATGGTACTGTTGACTGATGAGGTCACTCTGAGTGGTATTTCGACATTATTGTAACCATAGATGCGAAGTACCTCCTCCACAACATCACATTCACGATATACATCGACCATATAAGAAGGGGCTAATACCACAGCTCCATTCTCATCTTGAGAGATGAATTCATATTGCAAATATTTCAAAATGGAGAGAATGACATCAGAACCGATTCTTTTACCTATCAGGTCCTGCATCTTCTTGAAATCGAGTGAGATTCTTTTCTTCTCAATCTTCACCGGATAATTTTCCCTTACCTTCCCTACCACTTTGGCACCTGCCAATTCTTGCATCAAAAGTGCAGCACGACGGGCTGCATAAGGAACCATCTCAGGGTCGACACCGCGTTCATATCTAAAGGATGCATCAGTCTTGATACCCAATCTCTTAGAAGTTTTTCTTATATAAGTGGGATTGAAGTAGGCACTCTCCAAAAAGACAGAAGTAGTAGCCTCTGTGACACCCGATTCAAGCCCGCCGAAGATACCGGCAATGCACATCGGTGCCTTCACATTGCATATCATCAAATCTCTATCGGACAAAGTATGTTCAGCACCATCGAGCGTAATGAATTTGGTCCCCGGTGTAGCACACTTCACGACCACCTTGTTGCCTGATATCTTAGATAAATCAAAAGCATGAAGTGGCTGGCCTGTCTCCTGTAAAATAAAATTGGTAATATCTACCACGTTGTTGATAGGTCTTAATCCTATGGAAATGAGCTTTTTCTGCAACCATTGGGGGGAAGGAGCGATTTTCACATCTGTCATAGTGACGCCAATATATCTCGGAGCACCTTCAGCACAATCAATCTCAATAGGAACAGATTCACCGCTTCCCTCTCTGAAAGAAGAAACATCAGGAATGGAGATATCACCACCCATATTGTTCAATTTCAGATAAGCAGCCAAATCACGAGCAACTCCGAAATGTGAAGCACCATCTACTCTATTGGGAGTCAGACCAATGGTAAAAATAGTATCTCCCTGCAGATGGAGGAAGTCTTTGGCTGGAGTACCCACCATGGCAGATTCCTCAAGAACCATAATACCATCATGGGAAGTGCCAATACCCAATTCGTCCTCTGCACATATCATTCCGAGAGATTCTTCTCCTCTGATTTTGGATCTTTTAATGACAAATCCCTCTCCATCTGGAGTAGGTAGTTTAGCTCCCACCGTAGCCAACATGACTTTCTGACCTTTAGCCACATTTGGTGCACCACATACCACCTGAAATGGAGCACCATCCCCGATGGAGACTTTGGTAATGTGAAGATGGTCTGAATTGGGATGGTCAATACATTCCATCACCTCAGCTACCACCACTCCGGACAATCCTCCGGGGATATCTTCCACTACATTAATATCTTCGACTTCCAGGCCGATAAAGGTAAGTATTTCGGCTACTTTTTGAGGTTCGAGGTCAAAAGAGACATACTCTTTCAACCAATTGTAAGAAATATTCATATTAATCGAATAATGAATCTATAAAACTCTTTTTATCAAATATTTGAAGATCTTCTATCTTCTCTCCCACTCCGATTAACTTCACCGGAATATGGAACTGGTCAGCAATGCCTATTACCACTCCACCTTTGGCAGTCCCATCAAGTTTGGTCACAGCGAGGGAAGTGACATCAGTGGCTTTGGTAAACTCCTGAGCCTGTACGAAGGCATTTTGTCCGGTAGAACCATCCAACACCAATAGAACTTCGTGAGGGGCATCAGGAATAACTTTACGAATGACATTGCGAATCTTCGTAAGCTCATTCATCAAGTTGACTTTGTTGTGAAGTCTTCCGGCAGTATCTATCAGCACCACATCAATATTCTGGGCAACAGCGGAGGAGACAGTATCATAAGCTACAGAAGCGGGGTCTGCCCCCATCTGCTGTTTGACAATGGGCACTTGTGCTCTTTCACTCCAAATAGTGAGTTGTTCCACGGCAGCTGCTCTGAATGTATCTGCTGCACCGAGCATGACACTTTTGCCCTCTGATTTGAGACGGGCAGCAAGCTTGCCAATGGTCGTGGTCTTACCAACACCATTGACGCCAACTACCAAGATGACATAAGGTTTTTTGGAAAAATCAAATGGGGCAGCACTGTTGAAACTGTCATTAGCATCCAAAAGAGAAGCTATCTCCTCGCGAAGAATCCGATTCAATTCTTCGGTATTCATAAACTTGTCTTTGGCCACCCTCTCTTCGAGAAGGTCAATGATTTTCAAAGTAGTGTCTACTCCAATATCAGAAGCGATAAGAGCATCTTCTATGCTATCCAACACCTCATCATCAATCTTTGATTTGCCTATGATGGCACGAGACAATTTTTCAAAAATACCTGACTTGGTCTTATTCAAGCCCTGACGCAGAGATTCATTCTCCTGCCTGGCCTCTTCTTCACTCTTATTTTTTTTCCAGAAAAATCCCATACAATACTTTTAACCTGCAAAAATAACAAAATACTTAGAATAAGTCATCAATTAGATATCCTTGGTGAATAAATGAAAAAAGAGTGACTTTAAAAAAGCCACTCTTTTAAAACTTTTTCATTAAAGATTATTTCTTCTCAAAGAATTCTTTAGTATGATCAATAGGAACTAACTCCTCTTTGAAAAGGTATGCGCCTGAACGTTCTGATTTATCCATGCGAATGCATTTGACAAAAGTTCTTTTGGCGGATTTGTCCCCACTAAATGTTGCAACTGCTTTCTTTGCCATTGTGAATAATTATTAATGAGTTATTTAATTTCTTTGTGAACAGTGACCCTGCGAAGGTAAGGATTGTATTTTTTACGTTCCAATCTATCGACTGTATTCTTTTTGTTCTTAGTGGTAATGTACCTTGACATACCGGGTACACCACTTTCTTTTTGTTCTGTGCACTCAAGAATCACTTGAATTCTGTTGCCTTTACTTTTCTTTGCCATAATCCTAAGTTATACTAAGTCGATTAAACCCTTAGCTTGAGCAGCCTTGAGAGTAGCGGCCAAACCATTTTTATTGATAGTTCTGATACCTGAAGTAGAAACTTTCAGAGTAACAAATCTTTTTTCCTCTTCATACCAGAAACGCTTGGTCTTCAAATTGGGAGAAAACTCGCGTTTGGTGTGGCGCTTGGAGTGAGAAACGTTGTTCCCGATTATCCTTTTCTTTCCTGTTACTTGACAAACTCGTGCCATTGTATATTATTTTTATATTTTACTTTTTGGGGGTGCAAATATCCCTCTTTTTTATCTATTTTGCAAATCTTTTTATACAAACCTAAAAAATCGTTTCCATCTGATATTGGCTGGAAATGATTTGTGTCTGTCTTTGGAGAACCATATCACCCGAGGCTTACCTACTATGTGATCTTCAGGGACAAAACCCCAATATCTCGAATCAAGAGAATTGTGTCTATTATCTCCCATCATGAAATAATAATCCTGGGTGAAAGTATATTTAGTGGCATAAAGTCCGTTAATAAAAATGCTGTCTCTTGTGACTTTCAATGAGTTACCTTCATAATTGGTAATAATCCTCTCATACAAAGGAAGATTCTTAACAGTAATGTCAATAGTGTCACCTTTTGCAGGAATGTATATCGGTCCGTAATTATCTCTCGACCACTTAAATGACTCGTCAAATGGAAAGAGCATTTGGGGAGAATCGGGATAATCGGGAGGATAGACATCGTTGTTGCGAACCACTTTTACCACATTGCCGACTTTGGAGATTTTCTCTAAAGCTTCCTGGGTAAGTGGAGTATTGACATATCCCGGTAGAGTGGTGTCAAACCAGAATTCTTCCGGATTGATATCCAAACTTTCGAGAATCTTACGATTGATGGCAGACCCATTGGTAATCACAGAATAAGTCATCTGCATACCAGGGTAGTTCTTCTGGGCCTCACCGTTGACATATACTTGACCATCTATCACTGCGAGAGTATCGCCTGCGACAGCGACACATCTTTTCACATAATTATCCTTTTTATCCACAGGTCTGTCGATGAGGGGACCGAATGTCTTAATGGTATACGCCCTGCCGTTCATTCTTACATGTGTGTAATAATCATCGGAAGGAGCTGCCTTTAGCACTGTGTCACCATGAGGAAAACCGAACACTACTCTATCACCTTTCTTAACGTGTGAAAAACCAGCCAATCTTCTATATTTACATTTAATAAGATCTGAGTAGGATTTACCTCCGCCAATAGGCATAGTGTTGTGGACAAAAGGGAAAGAAAGTGGTCTTTGAAGCATTTTCGGACCATAAGAAAGTTTGCTTACAAACAGGTAGTCCCCGGTCATAAGGGTTTTTTCCATAGAGGAAGTAGGGATAGTGTACGATTGGATGAAAAATATATTGATAAAAGAGACCACAATGACGGCGAAGATAATGGCATCAAGCCAATCGAGCCAGATATTGTGCTTCTCCCCCTCTTTATAATTCTTCTTCCAAAAGGCCCACTTCACCTTCTTGGTAATGAAAATATCGAAAACCACCGGCAATCCGAAGAACCACCAGTAATTCTCGAGCCATATTACCCACAAGATGTAGAGCAGAGCCCAGAATCCAAACTTGAACCACCTATTTTGAAGAAACTTCTTCACTTAACGACCTTCTTATTTGACAGACTTTACAATCTCTTCGAAAGCCTGAGGATTGTTTACAGCGAGGTCTGCAAGAACTTTGCGGTTGAGACCGACATTGTTCTTGGAAAGTGCACCCATAAACTGAGAATAACTCATACCCTGCTCACGAGCAGCAGCATTGATACGGGTAATCCAAAGTGAACGGAAATTGCGTTTTTTGGTTTTGCGGTCACGAAAAGCATAAGTCAAACCTTTTTCATAGGTATTCTTTGCTACTGTCCAGACGTTTTTACGTTCCAGAAAATTACCGCGGGTCTCTTTGAGAATTTTTTTACGTCGCGCTCTTGAAGCGACAGAATTTACTGATCTTGGCATACTTTTTTGGTTTTAAGAATGTCAGCGCCCTCCCCATGACGAGAGTCTTTTTCTGCTGTGCATTCAGTTAAACAATAAATGAACTTAGATGACTATCATTTCTTTTACTCTCTTATTATCGCAGCCATCAACGATAACTACGCTATTAAGATTTCTTTTCTGTTTAGTCGTCTTTTTGGTGAGAATGTGGCTGTGATAAGCGTGTCTTCTCTTCACTTTTCCAGTCCCGGTGAGCACAAAGCGTTTTTTGGCTGCGGAGTTGGTTTTAATTTTGGGCATTGTTATAAAAATTTAGTTAAACAGTTATTTCTTTTTTACTGGAGCAATCATCATTATCATCCTCTTACCTTCCAATTTTGGCATCTGCTCTGCCTTTCCGTAGTCCTCAAGTTCGAGAGCAAATCGAAGGAGAAGTTTCTCTCCCTGCTCAGAGAAAAGTATCGAACGCCCTCTGAAGAAGACGTAGGACTTCACTTTTGACCCTTCCTCAAGGAAACTTTTGGCGTGTTTGAGCTTAAACTGGAAATCATGCTCATCTGTATTGGGGCCAAATCTAATCTCTTTGATCACCACTTTGGTCGCGTTGGACTTCATCTCTTTGGCTTTCTTTTTCTGCTGATAGATGAACTTCTGATAATCAATTATCTTGCAGACCGGTGGGTCTGTCTTGTCAGAAATCTCTACCAGATCAAGACCCAATTCGTCAGCCTTTTTAATAGCTTCAGAGATAGGGAAGATACCCGCTTCGGGTATATTCTCTCCTACCAGTCTTACGCGAGGAGAGGTAATCTCTTCGTTAATCTTGGGGCCATCTTCTCTATGCTGCGGACGCGGACCACGACCATACGGGGTTGCGTTGACAGGTTTAGGACGATAAGGCTTTGGAGCACCTGTATAAGGGCGTTTTTTGTTAGGTGTTGCGATAAAATGTTCCTCCTATTTTAATTAGTCATTTTTTTAACTTCATCATTGACCATAGTTGCGAAAGCCTCTACGCTCATCGAACCCTGGTCACCTTCTCCCTGACGTCGAACCGATACCATCTGTGCACTCTCCTCTTTCTCACCCACTACCAGAAGGAAAGGAATTCGTTTCAATTCATTCTCTCTTATCTTCTTACCGATAGTCTCGTTACGGTCATCAATGGAGGCGCGAATATCGTAATTATTAAGCATTTCGCAAACTTTTTTTGAATAATCGTTGTATTTTTCGCTTATCGGAAGTATGACAGCCTGATCGGGAGTAAGCCACAATGGGAATTTCCCGCCGGTATGCTCAATAAGTACTGCTACAAATCTTTCCATAGAGCCAAAAGGTGCTCTGTGTATCATCACAGGACGATATTTCTTATCATCGGCACCGGTATATTCGAGTTCGAATCTTTCAGGAAGG
>CAYMAX010000033.1:0-15139 GCA_964388595.1 uncultured Muribaculaceae bacterium | reverse complement strand
ATATTCTTCAGAAAGATTATACCCTGCAAATACTATACGTGGCTTTTGAGGATGAATATCAGATTCAAAAGCATGAGAGAGAGCTTCAATGGCAGCTTTGGCCCCAAGATATGAACCCCCTATCCCTATCACAACTATCACTTGAACACCCATTTTGGTCCACTTCTGTCTGACTTGCACACACTCTTCGATGAGTGAATGAGGAGTAGTGGAAGGTAAGTCAAGCCAGCCGAGAAAGTCATTACCTTCTCCCTGTCTTGAGTTTAGAACATCGAAAGCTTTCAAAGCTTTACCTACACTTTGAGCAGAGGGTTTTACTTCAATTTTAATCATAAGGCTTATAATATTTATAACAACACTCTTGTTAACTTTTTAATAATTTCTTCAGGCGATCGGCCATGGAAAAGAATCGTATAGACAGATTCAGCTATCGGCATCCTGACTTTGTATTTTTTATTGATGATATGGATGCTCTTGGAAGCATAATAACCTTCGGCTATCTGCTTCATCTCGAGTTGTGCCGTGGCTATCGAATACCCTTTCCCCAACATTCCCCCGAAGGTTCTGTTGCGGGAAAACTGTGAATAGCAAGTCACTATCAAATCCCCGAGATATGCAGACCTTGAAGTAATTCTGTCTTTGTCGGGATGGGTGACATTCAGGAACTTTATCATCTCGTTGAAAGCGCTGGTCAGCAGCACCGCCATAAAATTGTCACCATAACCCAAGCCATGGCAGATACCTGCTGCGATGGCATATACATTCTTCAGAGCAGCTGAATATTCTACTCCGTAAATATCTGTACCTGCGATAGTTATTAGATATTCTTTATTTTTGAAAAGATTACAAAGATTGCTTGCCGTATCGAAATTTTTGGAAGTAATAGTCATATAGGAAAGACGCTCCATCGAGACTTCTTCTGCATGGCAGGGACCGCTGATAATACCTATTCTGTGAAATGGGATATGATGAAACCTGTGGAAGTATTCTGCTATGGTAAGATTGTTTTTGGAGACGAAACCTTTTATGGCTGAGAAAATAAACTTACCTGAATAACCGCAGGTAATCTTTTGAACTTCATCAAGAAAATAGATGGAAGGTATGGCAAAAATAAGGATATCACTCGAAGAGACGACAAGGTTGATGTCATCGCTCATCCTGAAAGTATCGGGGTCAAAATAGACAGAAGTAAGATAAGTACGGGGATGGTGAAATTCTTTGATATGGTCTATGGAACGATAATCTCGCATATACCAAAAGAGATCCTGCTTATTATTGAGCAAAAGGCTGGCTAAGGCCGTCGCCCATGTTCCACTGCCAATAACGGCTATGGTAGGTTTGTTTTTTCTTATTAATCGGTTCATTTTATATTGTCTTGTCATTAATAACTTTCATAGCCGCAGCCACTGCCAAAGTATCACATCTCTCATTTTCAGGGTGACCTGAATGACCTTTTACCCATATCATCTTCACAGAATGTCGTCGATATACTTCGAGAAATCGTTTCCACAGATCGGAATTTTTTTTCTTTGCATAGTCCTTGCTCTCCCACTTATTAAGCCAACCATTATTGACAGCGTTGACGACATAAGAAGAATCACTGTATATCATCACTTCGGCATTTTTTCTTTTGATAGCTTCCAAACCCACTATCACGGCGAGAAGTTCCATCCGGTTGTTGGTAGTGCCCGGAAAACCACCCGATATCTCTTTATAGTGCTCTCCGCATCTGAGAACTACTCCAAAACCACCGGGCCCCGGATTGCCTCTTGAAGATCCATCGGTATATAATAAAATAGGCTCTGGCATATCACTATACAGGTCCTCTCATCTCATTATTGGAAGTATCTTCTCTCTTCACCTGAAGAATGTTCTCTCTCATTTCCTCATACAACCATCTATTGCGAACAATATCTATCGCCATGTAGATGGAAGATTTCATAGGGGTGGCGTTGGCAAGATTTTTACCTGCAAGATCGTAAGCCGTTCCGTGGTCCGGAGAGGTACGCACAATGGGAAGACCTGCAGTAAAGTTCACACCGCTATCAAATGAAAGGGCTTTGAAGGGAATCAACCCCTGGTCATGGTACATAGCGAGGACTGCATCGAAGGTGTACTGCTGATGAATGGTGAAAAATCCATCCGGAGAATATGGGCCAAAAGCGAGAATCCCCTCTTTATTGGCTGCCTGTATGGCAGGATTGATAATATCTATCTCTTCATTACCGAGAAGACCTCCGTCTCCCGAATGAGGATTGAGACCTAAAACTGCTATTGTGGGCTTGACGATATTGAAATCTTTTATAAGCGATTCGTGCATGAGCCGCATTTTGCCCATAATCAAATCGATAGAAAGTGCTTGAGAGACTTTGGAAAGGGGAAGGTGATTGGTCACCACACCCACTCTCATCTTATCAGAACAAAGGAACATCAGACCATCTTTCATTCCAAATTCGTGAATAAGATATTCTGTGTGCCCTGGAAATGGGAAAGAATCTGCAGCTACAGCTTTCTTATTGAAAGGAGCGGTGATTATAGCATCCAAATCTCCCGCTTTGGCATCTTTCACAGCTGCTTCAAGGGCAATAATGGAGGAGTGGGCTGAGTCATGTGTAGATTGACCAGGGTCAATATGAAATGTGTCCGGAACGCAATTAATGATGTTTATTCTCTTGGAATGACAGTCTTTGGCACTGTTAATGATATTGGTGTTGATATTGTCACTTTCGGGAATCTGTTTCTTGTAAAATCCGAAGGCTCTTGAAGAGCCATAAATAATGGGAGTACATAAATCCAACATTCTGGCATCTGCAAGAGCTTTAATGATGATTTCATATCCTACACCATTAAGGTCTCCCTGCGTGATACCTACAACTATTTTTCTGGCCATATAAGGTTATATTTAATGTCGCAAGTTACGAATTAAATTCTAAATGCTTACATTTGTCTATGCCTAATATCCTCGATAGAGAAATACAGTATTTACCAGGGATAGGCCCCAAAAGAGCCGAATTACTTGGGAAGGAGCTTAATATCCATACTTTTCGTGATATGCTCTACACCGTCCCATTTCGTTACATCGATCGCTCGAAGATATATTCCATTCAGGAGATTACCCCTTCTATGGCTTATATTCAGCTCCGTGGAAGGATAACGAAGATTATCACCATAGGAGAGAAAAGAGGCAAACGACTTGTAGCCACTTTTACAGATGCCACAGGTTCGATAGACCTCGTCTTTTTTCAGGGCATCAAATGGATTACAGGGAAACTAATCATCAATAAAGAGTATATAGTTTTCGGCAAGCCGACCATTTTTAATGACCGAATCAACATCGTTCACCCCGAGATTGACTCTGCTGAGGAGAATGTCATGCAATATGGTTCTTCGATGATGGGCATCTATTCAAGTACCGACAAGCTGCGCAACAGCGGGATATCCAATAAAGTATTTACCAAATTGGAAATGACACTGGTTACCAAATTCCTTGATTATGTGCCCGAATCTCTGCCCGAAAAAATACTTGCACAGCAGCACCTCTCACCTATCCGTTTCGCTCTGAAAAACATCCACTTCCCCTCCACTCCCCAAAACTTGGCCGATGCACAGTTCAGACTCAAATTTGAAGAATTGTTTTATCTCCAACTCTCACTTCTAAAACAGAAAAATGTGCGAATGAGAGAGTCAGACGGATTGATTTTTTCTAAGGTAGGAGAATGCTTCAATAAATGTTTTAATAATATTCCTTTCCCACTTACCAACGCACAGAAACGAGTTATCAAAGAGATTCGTGCCGATATGCGCAGCTCCAAGCAGATGAATCGTCTGCTTCAGGGAGATGTCGGAAGCGGTAAAACATTGGTGGCCCTGCTAAGTGCCATGATAGCCATCGACAATGGCTACCAGTCTTGTATTATGGCCCCTACCGAGGTGCTTGCACAACAACATTACTACGGAGTACAGAAGCTTCTCGAGGGGACTGGCGTTAATACTGCCCTCCTGACAGGAAGCACCAAGAGTGCAGAGAGAAAAATGATAGATGAAGGACTAAGAGATGGAAACATTTCACTTCTTTTCGGCACACATGCTCTTATCGAAGAGACGGTAGTATTTAAAAATTTAGGATTTGCAGTCATAGATGAGCAACATCGCTTCGGAGTAGACCAGCGCGCGAGGTTGCAGCTCAAGGCGGAACGACCACCCCACATTCTCGTTATGACCGCCACTCCCATCCCCCGCACACTTGCCATGACCCTCTATGGTGATTTGGATGTCTCAATACTTGATGAACTTCCTCCGGGGAGGAAGCCTGTTCAGACTATTCACTCCACTGAAGGTCGTCGCTCCCAAATGTTCGCATTTCTCAAAACTGAAATAGGTAAGGGACGGCAAGTTTTTATCGTTTATCCCCTCATCAAAGAGTCTGAGAAGATGGACTATCAAAATCTTCAGGAGGGTTATCAGACTATTATCACATCTTTCCCCACTCCGCAATATACCACTGCAGTAGTTCACGGGCAGCAGAAAAATGAAGACAAAGCCTACGATATGAGACTCTTTGCTGAAGGTAAAGCAGATATTCTTGTCGCCACTTCTGTCATAGAAGTGGGAGTGGATGTTCCCAATGCTTCTGTGATGGTGATAGAAAGTGCAGAAAGGTTTGGTCTTTCACAGCTTCATCAACTCAGAGGGAGAGTGGGAAGAGGGGCAGAAAAGTCATACTGCATCTTGATGACAGGGCCAAAACTCAGCAAGGAATCTGCCCACAGAATCGACCTGATGTGCTCTACCAACGATGGTTTTGAATTGGCAGAAGAAGACCTCCGGATGAGAGGTCCCGGGGATATAGAAGGGACACAACAGAGCGGACTTGCAGTGGAGCTGCGCATATCCAATCTTGCCACAGATTCTCAGCTTCTCTCTCTCGCCCGCCATTGCGCTTTGGACGTATTGGAAGAAGACCCGCTCCTTACTTCTCCACAAAATGCCATCCTGCGCACTCAACTTGACACTCTTCGCAACCCGAAGACAGAGACAGATTATTCAAAAATATCATAATGAAATACATAGGCGCACACATCAGTTCTGCAGGTGGAGTAGAAAATGCTCCTGAGAATGCCCACAACATTGGAGCCACTGCTTTTGCTCTATTTACCAAAAATCAGAAACAGTGGTTCTCCCCTCCTCTCTCACCACAGAGTATTGAACTCTTTAAAGAAAGGTGCATTAAATATCAATATTCGCCGGTATCCATCTTACCTCACGACAGTTATCTTATCAACCTCGGTCATCCCCATCAGGATGGATTGGCACAATCGAGAAATTCTTTCATAGAGGAGATGAAACGTTGTGCGCTGCTTGGTCTCGACCGTCTGAACTTTCATCCGGGCAGCCATTTAAGAGAGATTTCAGAAGATGAGTGTCTAAGCAGAATATCTGAATCGCTCAACATTGCACTTGACAAGACTCAGGGGGTCACTGCCGTCATAGAGAATACTGCCGGCCAGGGTTCAAATATGGGATTTCGTTTTGAGCATTTGGCACAAATCATAGATAAGGTGGAAGACAAAAGCAGAGTTGGAATATGTATCGACACATGTCACACTTTTGCAGCCGGCTATGACCTGACTCCAAAAGACAATCACAACATTCTGGAGCAATCCTATGACACGGTAATGCAGGAAATAGATACCATAATAGGTCTCAAATATCTCCGCGGGATGCATCTTAACGATGCCAAGAAACCTGTCGCTTCGAGAGTGGACCGTCACGAAAGTCTCGGAATGGGAACCATAGGTATATCCCTCTTTCAACGCCTTATGCAAGATTCAAGACTCGACGAGATACCATTTATCTTAGAAACGCCAAACCCTGAGCTTTGGCCTTCGGAAATAGCTAAACTCAGGGCTTGGGCATCTTTATAATACAATACTACCTTACCGGAGCTTTCGGAGTGGAAGGTAGCGGTGTGTAGGTCTTCAGCTTCTCGAGAAGAACTTCTATCGCTTTATTGAGCTGAGCATCATTGCCGAGATAATCTTCAAATGGATTGATATCTACTATTATATCGGGGTCAACTCCATGATTCTCTACTATCCATTCCCCTTTAGTGGAATAAGAAGTAAAGAAAGGAGTTCTGACATCCTGACCATCAAGATATTGCTTGGAGCCGGAGATACCTACGATACCTCCCCAAGTCCTGACACCGATGACAGGGCCAAGGCCCAACTGTTGAAATCCGTATGGGAACAAATCGCCATCAGAAGATGAATACTTATCTACCAAACATACTTTGGGACCATAGTGAGTGGCCTGGGGAACAGTGGCATTGATAATACCGCCATTGCGAGACATATTCATACGGTAAACTACTCTTGAGAGCCTTTCCAATATCATGGGAGAGACATTTCCGCCACCATTCATTCTATCATCTATGATAAGGGCTTTCTTGTCGAGCTGTGAATAGAACAACTTGGTAAATTCATCAAGACCTGCTGTGGACATATCGGGAATGTGAATGTATCCAATCTGGCCACCGGAGGCTTTATCCACCTTCTCAATATTGTTCTGTACCCATTCGTAGTAAGCAAGTTGAATCTCATCTTCCACAGGCTTCACATAGATGGTACGTGCCCCTTTTTCAGATGCTGAAGAATTGACTTTCAATGCTGTAACTACTCCTACCTTATCGATTAACGCTTCATAAATAGAAGTTAATGAGGAAGAAGGAATACCATCTACTGCCAAAATATAATCTCCGACCTTGACATTAAGACCCGGTTCACTCAGAGGAGAACGTTGTGAATCTCCCCAAGAAAGTCCTTTAAAGATTTTGTCTATACGGAAATAGCCTGAAGCATCTTTGCTGAACTGTCCTCCGAGAAGTCCCATCTTGACTCTTTCGTGTTCGGGAGCTTCTCCTGTGGTGACATAACAATGGCCTGTGGTCAATTCTCCTATCATCTCACCGATGATATAGGTAAGGTCCTGACGATGATTGACATAAGGAAGCAATTCTGCATATTTGTTATATATATCTTTCCAATCCTTCCCCACCATATTTTCAACATAGAATCCATCGCGGAATACCCTCCAAGTCTCATTAAAGATTTGTTTCCATTCATCGTGATAGTTGACCAATACCTTTGCATTTTCTACAGGTACAGGTTTATCGATTTTGAATGAAGGAGGAGCAGTGACATACATTTTACCCTTGCTCATCACGAGAACTTTCTTCCCATCACGGGTAGAGTTCATGATTCTGTCTTTACTAACAGAAGAAACTTTCAAATCTTTAATAGATATCTTCTTGGTCTCTCCATTGCTATTGAAGTAAAGATTGTCGGCAAAGTGTGCAAGAAGCTGATAACGTCCGCTTTCAAGAGGGAGGGCAACAGCTCTCTCTACTATGCCATCAAAATCGATAACAGTGGGAGCTGCCTTCTGAGGAGCATTATTATCCTCTTTGGCAGGTTTGTCTTTGCCACCTTTACCTTTTTCGTTTTTGGCTGCTTTATCCGGAGCGGGAACATCTGCCACAGCTTTATATTCATCGCTTCTGACAAGAAGAGGGTTAGGGGTATTTTTCGATAGCGGAACAACAAAGACATAAGATGATATGTCATAAGAAGCATTCCACTCTATCATCGAATAGCGAGCTCTGAATTCTCTTTCTGAGGTAAAGAAAAGATATTTGCCATCTGAAGAGAAAATAGGATTACGGCTGTCATACCATTTGGAAGTGACGATGTTATCTTTTCCGGAAGCGAGGTCTAAGACATGAATTGCAGAAGCATCATTTTCCAAAGCGGTGACATAGGCAAGATATTTGCCATCAGAAGAGAGCTCATAGTCAAATATTCTTCCATAGTCTCCCTGAGCCAACTTCTTAACCTCTTTGGATGCGACATCGAGAGAATAAAGTTCTTTCTTGTCAGTAGTAAAAAAGAGTTTCTTGGAATCTGGTGACCAACTCAGAGAAGAGGGATAGCCATCAGTAAAATTGGTCAATTGTACAGGTGCAGAGGGGTCATCTGAAGGGATGACATAGACTTGGTATTCTCCGGAAATGTCAGAAAAATAAGCTATGCTTTTGCCATTGGGAGACCACTCAGGCTCTCTTTGTTGTGATTTCGAGCCGGGGGTAAGATTATATATGGCACCCTCTACTGCAGGAACAGAGAAAATATTACCGCGGACTGTGGTCAGCACCCTCTCTCCATCAGGAGACAAGGAGGCCATGGACCTGCCTCTTCTTGTGGAAAATTGCGGACGGGAATAGAGCATATCGTCTTGTAACTCGACAACGACCTTCTCGCATTTTTTGTTTTTAACATCAAATTTGTAAATATATCCGCCATTTTCGAACACGATATAATCCTGTGAATATGAAGGGAATTTCACATCATATCTATCAAAATTGGTCATCTTGGCAATCTGTTTGGAAGCAGTATTATAGCAGAAAAGATTCATAATGCTATCCCTGTCTGAGAAGAAATAAATCTCATCTCCTATCCACATTGGGAAAATATCCTGAGCATCATTATTGGTGATATTTTCAAGGTCGGTAGTACCTACATTATTAATCCAGATATCGTCAGCCTGCCCTCCACGATAGTATTTCCATGTTCTGAATTCTCTGAACATTCTGTTGAATGCGAATTTGGTACCATCTGGAGAATAGGAGCAGAAACCACCTTCAGTGGTAGGAATTCTTTCGAGATTGCCACCATCCACGGGGACTTTATAAAGCAATCCGCGAAGTCCTGAGAATGTATATGACCTGGTTCTGAAAACAATATTCTTACTATCAGGGGTCCAGCACATTACAATATTGTTGGGGCCCATTCTGTCGCCAATGTTATCTCTTGTGAGAGTGGCTGTGTAAGTAATTCTCTTGGGCACTCCACCACCTGCGGGCATGGTGTAGACTTCGGTATTGCCATCATATTGAGCAGTGAAAGCGATAGTCTTGCCATCGGGTGAAAAACGGGAAAACATCTCAAAACCTACATCGGAAGTGAGTTTGCGGGCCATACCACCATTTATTGAGACGGTGTATAAGTCACCTGCATAAGTGAAGACTATCTGGTCATTGCCCACCGAAGGGAAACGAAGAAGTCTGGCCTCTTCCCCGTTACAAAGAATTGAGAGGGAAAGAATAATAGCTGTAAAAAGTATTTTCTTCATGTATTACAAAATGTTAAGTGATTGTTCTTTAATCTTTTCGAGCTCATCTTTCATCTGCACTACCAACTTCTGAATCTGAGAATGATTGGCTTTGGAGCCCAAGGTATTAATCTCTCTACCCATCTCCTGAGCTATGAAAGAGAGTTTCTTGCCGGGGAATGGCTCATTGTCTATCGTCTCTATAAAATAGCGGCAGTGCTGTGCCAGACGCACTTTCTCTTCGTTGATGTCAAGCTTCTCGATATAGAAAATAATCTCCTGTTCCAATCTGTTGGAGTCGGGAGAAATAGGAATATCGGAGAGTTGGGTGTTGAATTTCTGACGAATGGTGTCGATACGCTCTTTCTCATATTGTTCCACTTTGGGAATAGTGGAAGAAATCAATTCAACTCGATGAGCGACATCCTCCCTTAGGACAGCACCCTCCTTCTCTCTGAAGGCAATAAGGTGGGACATAGCCTCTTGAATACATTGCTGTAATGAATCCCATGTATCATCTGTTAACTCTTTTTGAGGATTGTTTACTACATCGGGAAGACGGAGAAGGGCAGTCAGCAATTGATCATCTCCGCACTCCGAAAGGTCTGTGGAACGGCAGATATCTTTTATCTGATGGTAATAATGGAGCAGCACTTCGGAATTGATGGTCTTCGCAGATTGTTCATCAATATATTCCATATCAATAAAGACATCAATATTGCCCCTTACCAGAGTCTGAGTGATTAATTTTCTTAATTCCATCTCTTTCTCACGCGGGATGAAGGGTGCTTTTAGAGAGATGTCACATGTTTTGCCGTTGAGAGACCTGATCTCGACTGAGAATTTAATGTTGTGGACGATGGTTTCGGCTTTACCGAAGCCGGTCATAGATTGAACCATATTATTTTGATTGCGTATTTGACAAAGATACGAGAAAAAGGGTTCTCTTTTCACGCATTTTCTTTATTTTTGCGACAATTATCTAAAGATTTACTCAAATGGAAGAAGTAAGCAAAACCAGAGAAGAAGAACCTTCAAAAAAGAATTTTATTGAAGAGATTATTGAAAACGATCTTTCTTCAGGCAGACACACCTCAGTGATGACCAGATTCCCTCCCGAACCCAACGGATATCTACATATCGGTCATGCGAAAAGTATCTGTCTCAATTTCGGTCTTGCTCAACAATATGGTGGGAAAACCAATCTCCGTTTCGACGACACCAATCCCGTAAAGGAAGATACAGAGTACGTAGATTCCATCAAAAATGATATTCGCTGGCTTGGATTTAACTGGGCCAACGAATTCTACGCTTCCGACTATTTCGATCAATTATACTTGTGGGCTGAAGAGCTTATCAAGAAGGGTTTAGCTTATGTCGACGATCAGACACAGGAGGAAATAAGACTCGGACGAGGGACAGTACAGGCCCCCGGGCAAAACAGTCCATTCAGAGACCGCTCGGTAGATGTCAATCTGGACCTTTTCAGAAGAATGAAAGCAGGTGAATTTCCTGATGGTTCCAAAGTGCTTCGCGCCAAGATAGATATGGCAAGTCCCAATATGATGTTTCGCGACCCTCTGATGTACAGAATACTTCACACCGATCATCATCGTACCGGCAACAAATGGTGTATTTATCCCATGTATGACTATGCTCACGGTCAGTGCGACTCCATAGAGCATATCACACACAGTATTTGCACACTCGAATTTGATGTTCACAGACCTCTTTATGACTGGTTTATTGAGAAGCTGAATATTTTTCCATCTCACCAATACGAATTTGCCCGTCTCAATCTTTCATACACTATGATGAGCAAAAGAAAATTGCTCGAACTGGTACGCAATCACTACGTAACAGGCTGGGATGACCCTCGTATGCCCACTATTTGCGGTATACGGAGAAGAGGATACACACCTGAAAGCATTCGTGATTTCGCCAAAAAAGTCGGAGTGGCCAAGCGTGACAACCTTATCGATATTTCCCTTCTTGAGTGGTGCCTTCGCGAAGATTTAAATAAACGCTCCAACCGCTATATGGCAGTACTCGACCCTGTCAAGTTGGTCATTACCAATTGGAACGACGGCACTTGCAGTGGAGCCACAGAGCTTGAGACCGGAAGAGTCGAATATTGCGTAGCACCCAAAAACCCTGAAAATCCCGATGCAGGTACCAGAGAAATTGCATTTGGAAGGGAACTCTACATAGAAAGAGAAGATTTTATGGAAGACCCCCCCAAGAAGTTTTTCCGTTTGCGCCCGGGAGGAGAAGTCAGACTCAAATACTCATATATCGTCAAGTGTGAGGAGGTGGTCAAAGACAGTGCCGGTAACATCACAGAGATTCGTTGCACCTACGACCCCTCTACCATGCCGGGAAGAGGTGAATGGCGCTCAGTTAAAGGGACCATTCACTGGGTCAATGCCGCTCTTTGCGAGAAAGTGGAAGCTCGCATATATGACAGGCTGTTCACAAGAGAAGATATGGGTGGAATACCTGAAGGTGAAGATTATAAGGACTACCTCAATCCCAATTCACTCTCGGTCAGAGAAGCACTCGTAGAGCCTTCCCTGTTGGAAGATAATTCGGGTATTGCTGTGCAGTTCGAAAGGAACGGATACTATTTTAAAGACCCCGACTCCACCCCTTCACACCTCATTTTCAACAAAGCTACCGGTCTGAGAAGCAGTTACTAATTCTCTATTACCACTTATTCATGTGAAGCTTTTCAGGTTTCCATTTATCTTTAGGGACCTGTTTCCCTTCGGGATAACCTATGGGAATGACGCAAAGCGGAATGTATGGGTCAGGAATGCCAAAAGACTCTTTGATGGAAGAAATCCTCTCCTGGTAGGGATATCCGGCTGTCCAAACAGCACCAAGTCCCAACGACTCAGCAGCAAGAAGGATATTCTCTGAAGCTGCAGAGCAATCAAGCATCCAATTTTCAGAAACATCAGGGTTGCCTATTACCACTATCGCAGCAGAAGCTTTTTTGAGCAGCGATGCTCCCCTGCCTCCCATCTTTTCACACACTTTGTCAAGATTTTTCCTGCCATTGACCACCAGAAACTCCCAGGGTTGCTTATTCATCCCCGAAGGGGCAGCCATACCGGCCTTGACAATAGTAATGAGAGTAGCCTCCTCTATCGGAGTATTTTCATAACTTCTAACACTTTTTCTGCTGTGGATATTATCCAACACAGCATTTTGAGACATACAAGGCACAGCAATAAAGATTGCGAGCAGCAAGGAGACAAATTGTTTCATAAAATGATATTTTATTGAAGATTTTTTCTTTGAACATCGATCTCGGAGAAATGATACAGAGATTGGGCACGGTCGAGCCATTTGTTGGCAAGGTCATTCATCTCGAGCATTTCGCAGGCGACTGCAATATTGTATGCAGCGCATGCCGATTTTTTGGGACTGCCGCTATCTGTAAACTTAAGCCAGATATCCATCGCCTTATCCCACTCGAAGTCGTGAGCATATTGATAAGCTTTCAGCCACCCCTCATCCTGGTATGCAATTATTATCCTCTGCAAAGTGACCCATTGAGGATAGAGCGACCCGCCTATCTCTTTACCGAGGTCCTTGAAAACACCCGATAGAGATGAATGAACTTTGGCAATAGCTTTGACATCATCAAGCACTTCATCTGATAGAAGAGTACAAGAGAGAGAGTCATCAAGTCTGAGTCTGTATTCTGCTGTCAATGAATCAGAGTTGAACACACTGAGTGTCAATACAAAAGGCAGATAAACCTGAGTCTGGAAATAGTACTCATCATCGAAGAAATTTCTCGTTTCAGAACGCAATACTATGTAATCCCCTACTTTGAGAGAATCGAGCGCAATTATCTTGCTTGAGCCACCCACGAAAAGAAGATAGGGAACAGTACTTTTATTAGATATGTCTATCTTGTCTGAGGAGATGGAAAAAACCGGAATGGCGTCTTTATCCAACTCCATGTCTGTTTCCATCCTCTCTGCCATACCGAGAGCGGTGTGACTAAGCAAAACACTATCTTTATCACCTGGCTTGGAGATGGTCACAATGGAGAAATCGCCGTTTTTAAAATCAACCGGAGACTCATTGCCTGTTTTTTTCTCTATCAGAATAGTGTAGGTAGTCGGAGAACAGGCTACCACCACAAATAGAGACAACAAAAGAAAGATATTCCGTTTCATAAAGCAAATTTATGAAAATTTCTACACTAATCGTGCCGATAAATCATATTCGTCAGCGGAAGTTATCTCGACATCTGAGAAATGACCGACCATAGCAGAGGGAGTCTTAAGGTGAGAGGCATCGATAAGAACTTCCCCATCCACCTGAGGGCTCTCTTTGGAAGTGCGTCCCACAAGCATTGCATCCTCGGGACAATATTTATCTATCAATACTCTCTGTGTCGTACCGATACGGGAAAGATTGTACTCCAGAGAAATCTGCGACTGAAGTTCCATAAGACGCTCATATCTACTTTGTTTCACCTTCTCAGAGACTGTATCTCGGAGATGGCGTGCTCCATAAGTACCTTCCTCTTCAGAATAGGTAAATGCTCCAAGCCTTTCAAAGCGATACTCCTTAATAAAAGAGAGTAAGTCATTAAATTCACTCTTCCCTTCTCCAGGATGTCCCACTATCAATGTGGTACGTAGGACGATGCCCGGGACACGCTTCCTCATTTTCTCTACCAGTTCTCTGGTTGCTTTCCCGTCAACGCCACGCCTCATAGCCTTTAGCACCACATCTGAAGAGTGTTGCAGAGGAATATCGATATACTTGCACATCTTATCTGAAGAAGCCATAATATCAAGCACATCTTCGGGGAAGGAATCGGGATAGGAATAGTGAATTCTTATCCATTCCAATCCTTTAATCTCTATCAGCTTCTCAAGCAATTTGCCGAGTCGGCGGCGATGATAGATATCAATGCCGTAATAAGTGGTATCCTGCGCTATGAGAATCAGTTCTCTGACTCCTGCCTCAGATAGGGACATAGCCTCATCCACAAGCTCCTCTATGGGAATAGAAACATGTGGACCGCGGATGGAAGGGATAGCACAGTAGGAACATTTGCGATTGCAACCTTCAGATATCTTCAGATAAGCATAGTGCGAAGGAGTAGTCAGCACCCTCCTTTTATCAAGTGCCTCATCCCTATTCACACCTAACGCAGAGAGAATATTATTCACATCGAATGCACCGAAAAAACTATCTACTTCGGGCAATTCTTGTGGCAACTGTGAGCGATAGCGTTGCGAAAGGCATCCAAAGACAAACAATTTGGAGATAAGACCTCTCTTCTTAGCCTCTATCCCCTCCAATATCGCTTCGATAGATTCTTCTTTTGCGTCTTTGATGAAACCGCAAGTGTTGATGAGCAATATGTCAATATTGCCGTCATATACACTCTCAGTCTCAGCACAAATCGGGATACCGGCTCCCTGAAGCTGGGACAAAATATGCTCAGTGTCTACTCTATTCTTAGAGCAGCCCATTGTAACTATCTGTACTCGTGGAAGTTTATTCTTCTGTGGGAGAGTCATCCTTAGGTGGTTCTACAAAATCAATGGAGGCATATTCTTTCAGAATATTGTACCAATATACCACTTTCTTCATGTGAGAAACATAAAATTTGTCTCTGTTATAATCAGGAAGTACACCTTCAAAGAATTTTATAAGAATCTTGGAATCGGACTTCTGGTCAGGAGCAGGATTCTCACCGAGAGCATCTTTCATCTTCATAAATACTTCCCTGAGGGAGATTTCATCTTCCTGCTGGGTATAAATGGAGACATCAGAGAGAGCAGTGACTTTGGACTGAAGACCATAACTATTTCTTTTTTTGGTAATCAGAGACTCTGCTATGACACCTGCTTTGCCTTGAGAGACATATAGGAATAAGCCTTGTTCGCCTCCAATGGACAATATTTTAGATAAATCTGTTTTAGACATATTG
>CAYMAX010000032.1:0-16416 GCA_964388595.1 uncultured Muribaculaceae bacterium | reverse complement strand
TCTTTGGTCCATAAGGGTGTATAAGACCCGTTCGGAAGCTGCCGAAGCTTGTCAGAGCGGCAAGGTGACAGTCAATGATATGCCGGCCAAGCCTTCCAAACCCATCAAAGAAAACGACCTGATAGTAGTGCGAAAGGGGAGTGTTCATTTCACTTACAGAGTCATCACCCCGATAGACCATCGTCAGGGAGCCAAATCTGTATCTGAATATGCCGAGAACCTCACTTCTCAGGAGGAACTCGATAAATTGAATGCCCCTTTTGAGACCATCTTCATGAAGAGAGATCGTGGTACAGGTCGTCCCACTAAGAAGGAACGCAGAGATATAGAAAAACTATTGGATGCTTAAATCATTTTACGATAAGAATTTGGTGGAAGCGGGTTGCGATGAGGCTGGGAGAGGTTCTCTGGCAGGACCGGTATTTGCTGCTGCAGTGATATTCCCCAAAGGATACGAGAATCCGTTGCTTAACGATTCCAAACAATTGAGTGAGGCAATGCGCTCCCAACTGCGTCCTATCATCCAGAGAGATGCTCTATCATGGGCAGTGAGTTCAGTAGACCAGCAGGAAATAGATAAAATCAATATTTTATGGGCATCGGTGAAGGCAATGCAGCTTTCGCTTGACAAACTCTCTTTGTCTCCGGAATTGATTTTGGTAGACGGCAATAAATTCAAGTCCTACCGCGATATTCCATTCAAGTGTATCATCCACGGCGATGCTATTTATGCTTCGATAGCAGCTGCATCTATATTGGCAAAGACCTATCGAGACGATTTTATGCACGAAGCTGCCCTTCAATATCCGCAGTATGGCTGGAGCCGCAATGTGGGATATCCTACTTCAGAGCATAGGAGGGCGATAGCCGATTTTGGAATCACCCCTTTGCACAGAAGATCCTTCCGTCTTCTCCCCGATGAAGAGCTTTTTTCTGAGGAAATGATGGGAAAAGAGAAATAATTGCTACATTTGCAGCGAAATAAGAACGAGGAAAGGGGACGGAAGTCCCCTTCTTTGTTGGAAAACAGAGAGTTACAATGATAGAAAAGAAAACCATTGAAGATATTGTAGAGAGTTATATGGCAGATAACCATCTTTCGCTGACCGATGTCAAGATAAATAAGGCCAACAATATCAAAGTATTTTTTGACGCACCGGACAGGGAAGTCACCATTGATGACTGTGCCAATTTGAGTCGTTATATCGAATCACGCCTCGATAGAGACAGTGAAGACTTTTCTTTGATGGTAAGTTCTTCAGGAATAGAAAAGAAAAACATTTAAAACAAAAACTATAAAATGGAAGGTTTAAACTTGATAAGCACATTTGCTGAGTTTAAGGAGTTAAAAAACATTGACAGACCTACGATGATGAGTGTGTTGGAAGATATTTTCCGCACTCAACTCGCCAAAATGTATGGTACGGCAGATAATTTCGATATCATCATCAATATTGACAAAGGTGATTTCGAAATCTGGCGCAACAGAAATATTGTAGAGACAGTAGAGGACCCAAATACACAGATTTCACTCAAAGATGCTCAGAAGATAGACGACAGTTACGAAATAGGAGAGGAAATCACCGAACCGGTAAAGCTTTCCGATTTTGGAAGAAGAGGTATCCTCAATCTTCGTCAAAATCTTTCAGGGCGTATCTCTGACCTCGAGAAGTCAAATCTTTTCAATAAATATAAAGATAGGATAGGGGACATCATAGTAGGAGAGGTATATCAGGTATGGAAGAAAGAGACCTTAGTGATGGATGAAGAAGGCAATGAACTGATTCTTCCCAAAGAGGAACAGATTCCTTCAGATTTCTTCAGAAAAGGTGATACCACCAGGGCAGTAGTCAGAAAAGTGGAGATGATTAATAATAATCCAAGAATCACTCTTTCCAGGACAGATCCCAAATTCCTTGAGAGGCTCTTTGAACAGGAAGTTCCTGAGATATTTGATGGTTTGATAACTATCAAAAAGGTAGTCAGAATCCCGGGAGAGAGAGCGAAGGTGGCTGTGGAATCTTATGATGAACGTATAGACCCCGTAGGAGCTTGCGTAGGTGTCAAAGGTTCTCGTATTCATGGCATTGTAAGAGAACTTAGAAACGAAAACATTGATATTATCAACTGGACTTCCAATATCCAGCTTTTGATACAGAGAGCACTCAGTCCTGCCAAGATTTCCTCCATGAAAGTCAATGAAGAGGATAAAAGGGTAGGTGTCTATCTCAAGCCTATGGAAGTATCTATGGCCATCGGTAAAGGTGGAAGCAATATTAAGCTTGCAGGTCAGTTGGTAGGATATGAAATAGATGTATTCAGAGAGATGGATGAAGAAGAAGATGAAGAAGATGTATTGCTGAGCGAATTCAGTGATGAGATAGATCAGACTATTATAGATGCTCTCAAAGAGATAGGTTGCGATACCGCCAAGAGCGTATTGGCTTTACCTGTATCTGAGGTGGTGAAGCGTGCCAACCTTTCAGAAGAGACTGTCAATGACATACAGAAAATATTGCGCGCAGAATTTGAATAACAATTAACCAAAGGGAGATAATATATGACGGGACAAGAAAGTATCAGAATCAACAAAGTTTTGAAAGAATTCAATATCGGGATGGGGACCCTTGTTGAATTCCTTACCAAGAAAGGTTTTCAGGTGGTCGCTGACCCCAATATAAAAATCACAGCAGACGAATATGAGCTGGTGAAGAAAGAATTTGACAAAGAGATGCTTATCAAAGAGCAGTCCAAGAAAATCTCCATCAAAGTTAAAAATGGAATGACTGATCAGGACAATGACAACTCTTCTGAACAAGAGGAAGACAGTTTTGAGCCTGACAAGGAAGTGCTCATCAAGAGCAATGCTGTCACTTCGGAGATACCCAAGCCTGAAGTGCCTAAAGCTGAAATTCGTAAACCGGAAGTTCCCCAGCCCGAACATGCTCCGTCAAAAGATTCCCATGTAGATTCTCCCAAGTCTAAAGTCTCCCAGCCTGTAGTAGAAGAGAAGGCTAAAGAGCCTGAAGTCAAAAGTTCCGGGGCAGAGAGTCCCAAACAGGGAGAGACCAAACCTAAAGTCTCTCCCAAAAACGAACTTAAAATTTTAGGTAAGATAGACCTCAATCCTCCTGTCAAAGAGAAGAAGCAGACTCCTCCACAACCCGTCAAAGTCGAGCCTGTCACCGCTCCCCAGGTAGAAGAGAGACATGAACCGGAACATATAGATACTACTTTCAAGAAACTTGCAGGTCCGGTCATCAGCGGTACAATGGATTTGTCCAAATTCGAGAAAAAGACTCCATCCCAAAATACAGGTAACAACAATAAAGGGAAAAGAGAAAGGATACATAAGGGACAAAGGGAAAAAGTTGATTTCTCTAAGAATGCATCCAACAACCAATCCAACAATAACTACCCTGATAATAAGTCTCATAATAACAACAGAGGTGACCGCCCCAATAGAAGGAACAAAAATGACCATTTCAAACCTGTCCACTCTGAGGTAGATGAGGACCTGATTCAAAAACAGATTAAGGAGACTTACGCCAGGATGACCGAAGGTAAAGGAAAGACCAAAGGCTCAAGGCGCAGACGTGAAAAGAGAGAATTGTTCTCACAGAAGCTTGAGGAGGAAAAGGAATTTCAGGAGATGGAGAGCAATATATTGAAAGTCACTGAGTTTGTGACTGTCAATGAGCTTGCCATAATGATGAATAACACCCCTGTGACCAAAGTCATAGAGGCTTGTATGAATTTGGGATTGATGGTCTCCATCAACCAAAGACTTGATGCCGAAGCATTGGTGCTTGTGGCAGAAGAGTTTGGATACGAAATCCAGTTTGTCACAGCCGAGACCAAAGATATCATTGATGACGAAAAAGATACAGAAGATGAGTTGGTCTCCAGGCCTCCCATTATCACAGTGATGGGACATGTGGACCATGGTAAGACATCACTGCTTGACTATATCAGGAAGTCAAATGTCATCGCCGGTGAGGCCGGAGGTATCACACAGCATATCGGTGCTTATAATGTCAAGTTGCCTGACGGACGCCGTATCACTTTCCTCGATACCCCGGGTCACGAAGCTTTCACCGCTATGCGAGCTCGTGGAGCCAAGATCACTGACCTTGTCATCATCATAGTGGCTGCTGACGATGCGATAATGCCGCAGACCATAGAAGCTATCAACCACTCCCAAGCTGCCGGTGTACCCATGATATTTGCTATCAATAAGATAGATAAACCGGGGGCTAATCCCGACAGGATACGTGAGCAGTTGGCCAATATGAATATACTTGTAGAAGAGTGGGGAGGTAAATATCAGTGCCAGGAAATCTCTGCCAAACAGGGAACCAATGTCGATAAACTTCTCGAGAAAGTGCTTCTCGAAGCAGACCTTCTCGATTTGAAGGCCAACCCCAACAAGAAAGCCAAAGGTACTATCATCGAATCATCACTTGACAAAGGTCGTGGTTATCTGGCCACAATACTTGTTCAGAACGGCACTCTCCGTATAGGTGACATTATGCTCAGCGGAAGTAACTATGGAAAAGTGAAAGCTATGTTCAATGAACGTGGGCAGAAAATCACTGCAGCAGACCCTTCCACTCCTGTATCTGTTTTGGGACTCAATGGAGCACCCAATGCAGGAGAGATATTCAATGTTCTCGATGATGAAAAGGAAGCCAAAGATATTGCCAACAAAAGAGAACAGTTGCTTCGTATACAAGGTCTTAAGACTCAGAAACATATCACTCTGGAAGAGATTGGCCGCCGTATCGCCATAGGCAATTTCAAAGAGTTGAACATCATCCTCAAAGGAGATGTGGATGGTTCAGTGGAGGCTATCTCTGATTCTCTCATCAAACTTTCTACCGAAGAGATTCATGTAGATGTTATCCATAAAGCAGTGGGTGCTATCTCAGAATCTGATGTATTGTTGGCCGCAGCTTCCAATGCCATTATCATCGGATTCCAGGTCAGACCATCTGCCAGTGCACGCAAACTTGCAGAGAAAGAAGAGATAGAAATACGTCTCTACTCTATCATTTATGACGCTATCAACGAAGTGAAGAGCGGTATCGAAGGTATGCTTGCTCCGGAGGAAAAAGAGGAAGTTACTTCTACATCTGAGGTACGCGAGACATTCAAAATCTCAAAAATCGGCACTATTGCAGGTTGTATGGTCAAGGAGGGTAAACTTTCACGTACTTCCAAGATAAGAGTTATCCGTGACGGCATAGTGGTGTACGGAGGTGTTTTAGGTTCACTTAAACGCTTCAAAGATGATGTGAAAGAGGTTGTCAGCGGATATGACTGCGGTCTCAACGTCGAAGGCTTCAATGACATCAAAGTTGGTGACGTCATTGAATCCTACAACATCGTGCAGATAAAGAGAAAATTGAGTTAATGTTCCAATAGTGCAGTCATGCGGGCTGCAAATTCTTTTGGTCCGATAATAGAGATTATATCTACCACGCCGGGTCCTTTGGAGGCACCGATTAATGCTAAGCGTAAGCAATTCATTATCTGTCCCATGGGAAGATTGTTCTCTTCTATGTATTGATGGACCGGCTGTTCGATGAAATCCTTTTCAAAGGGATGTATATTGCAGATGAAATCTGTGATGTTTATTAACGAAAGTTTGATATCGTTAGTAAAATATTTTTTCATCGCCGAAGCATCGTAGGAAGTGGGAGCGACGAAGAAGTAAGAAGTGAGGTCCCACATATCGGTAATAAAATGTGCTCTCTCCTTCATCAATGTGCATACTTTCTTAACATAAGTCAGGTCTGCATTTGTGATCCCCTTTTCGTGAACGATGGGGAGAAACTCTTTTGCAAGTTCTTCATCAGAACGCATTCTCAAATACTCCTGATTGAACCAGCGGGCTTTCTCAGGATTGAATTTGGCACCGGCCTTGACTACTCTGTCGAGAGTAAAAGCCTCTGAAAGCTGTTCCAGGGAGAATATTTCCTGTTCGGTACCGGGGTTCCAGCCGAGCATGGCTATGATGTTGATGAAGGCTTCCGGATAGTAGCCATCTTCTCTGTAACCTCTGGATACTTCTCCATCTGGGGAGACCCAGCGGAGTGGAAATACCGGAAATCCCAGGCGGTCTCCATCTCGTTTGGACAATTTACCTTTGCCGTCAGGCTTGAGAAGGAGTGGAAGATGTGCAAATTCGGGTTGAGAGTCTTTCCATCCAAATGCTTCGTAGAGCATATAATGAAGGGGAAGAGAGGGGAGCCATTCTTCTCCTCTGATGACGTGTGAAATCTCCATAAGATGGTCATCAACTATGTTGGCAAGATGATAAGTAGGCAATTCGTCAACAGCTTTCCAGAGCACCTTATCATCAAGAGTGGAGGTGCTTACACTTATTTCCCCTCTTATCAAATCCTTCATCTCCACGACTTTATCTTTAGGATTCTTGAAACGGATGGTCCAGCTGCTGCTCTCTTTCAGGAGTTTTTGGCATTCTTCAGGAGAAATAGTCAGTGAATTTTTAAGTGTATCTCTGTTGAGGTAACTGTAAATAAATGTCTCTCCTTTTGACTCTGCTTCTTTACGAAGGGCAGCAAGCTGTTCTGAAGTGTCGAATGCGTAATATGCGTAGCCTTTCTCTACGAGTTCTTCTGCATATTTGCGATAGATATTCTTGCGCTGCGACTGTCTGTAAGGGGCAAATGGGTGCTCAGCAGAGGGTGTCTCCACAATATGTCCGTCTCTGTCTACCCCCTCTGTGGGAGAGATGCCGCACCAACGAAGTGAATCGATGATATATTGTTCCGAGCCCGGTACAAATCGTTGAGAGTCCGTATCTTCTATTCTGAGGATGAATGTCCCATCATGCTGTTTTGCAAATAAATAATTGTATAGGGCAGTGCGTACACCACCGATATGTAATGGTCCTGTGGGACTCGGTGCGAATCTAACTCTGATTTTTCTCATTGCTTTTTTCTTTTTTTATTCTTTCTCTTCTGGCAAGAGCAGTTTCATTTTCATAATCGGCAATATTGATGCCTGGGGTGTAGATGGCGGTATTTTCGATACTGAAATGTCTCAATTTAATCTCCGCATCTGTAGTGGTAGATGTAGGAGGGGAGAGGAAGATGCTCCCCTTGCCTGTAGATTCTTCCACCTCTTCTTCATCGAAAGTGATGATGTCTTCTTCGTCTCTCTCTACTTTTTTGTCAGGTGGAGGAGTGATATGGACCTTGAAGCCTGTAGCAACTACTGTGACACTGATAGAATCTACATCCATGCTATTGTCAAAGACAACACCTCGTTTGAAATTGAATGCGTTGCCTGTGTATTCCTTGATGTGTTCCATCATCTGCTGAAGTTCAGAAGTGACAAGTCCGTCTTTGTTGGAGCAGATATTAATCAGGACACTTTTGGCTGTTTTAAGATCATAGTCGTTGAGGAGGGGAGATGTAAATGCTTTTTTCACTGCCTCTGTGGCTCTATCGGGACCGGATGCTTCTCCTATCCCCATAAGTGCCATACCACTATTTTTCATTACCATTTTCACATCGGCAAAGTCCACATTGATGTACCCTTTTCTGGTAATAATCTCTGCAATACCCTTGACAGCAGTGGCAAGTACTCCATCTGCCATAGGGAAGGCATCGCTCACCTTGAGGTCTCCATAGATTTCGTACAATTTTTGATTGTCGATGATAAGAAGGGAGTCTACATGTTTAGAGAGTTCCTGTATCCCTTCGTATGCTCTTTTGAGAAATTCTATCCCCTCGTCTTTGAAAGGTTGTGTGACTACTGCGATGGTCAACAACCCCATATCTTTGGCTACCTTGGCAATAACAGGTGCTGCTCCGGTACCGGTACCACCTCCCATACCTGCAGTGATAAATACCATCTGGGTGTTATCTTGAAGGCGTTTTTTGATGGCATCGACAGATTCAAGAGCTGCATTTCTTCCCTGTTCGGGGTTACATCCTGCTCCCAATCCTCTGGTAAGGATAGTGCCGAGTTGCAATTTCTCCGGGACGGGAGAAGAAGACAGGGCCTGGCTGTCGGTGTTACAAATCATAAACTCGACATTCTTAATCCCCTGGTTGTACATCTGGGTGACGGCGTTGTTTCCACCACCACCTACTCCTATCACTTTGATAATAGATTTCTTAATCTTCCAGTCGTTGGGTACAATTTCATTCATGGCATTTCTCTTTTTTAGGCATCATCTTCGGGCATTGCAAAAAGGTTGTCTATCATCCCGCCAAGTCTCTCTTTCATCCCTTTTCGATTGGCTTTTGGTGTCCTGTTTGGCGTATTCTTCGATTTGGTACTTTCTTCTGAGACTGCTCTTCCGAAGATGTCTGTCAGTGGCTGTTCTTTGGATGCTATCTTCTCTTCTTCCAATCCTGCTTCTATGTCAAATCCCTTGAGGACAAGTCCTACAGCTGTAGATGCTCCGGGCTTGTAAATATCTTCTACAGAATTGGGCATGATAACATTTTCATTGGGGAATGCGATTCTCACATCATATCCTGTGATCTGTTTGGTGAGGCTTGAAATATGGTTGAGATTTGAAGTGCCACCTGTAAGTACAATTCCCTTTTTGATTTTGTCTTTGTAAGTAGATTTTTCTATCTCGTAGAGTACTGATGCGATAATTTCGCTTACTCTCGCTTCGATAGCTTCCGATAGAAGTTTGAATGGGATTTCTTTTGTTATTTCTCCATCTTTCCCTTTGATGGCGATGGTTTTGCCATCCTGGGCGTATTCACTTATACACGAACCATGCACCTTCTTAAGCCCTTCAGCATTTTTAAGAGAGACGCCGCATATCTGACGGATATCTTCAGTTATGGAATTGCCTCCAAATGGTATGACGGCCGTGTGCCTGATGGTGTTGTCGAAATAGATGAGAAGGTCTGTGGTGCCCCCTCCAATATCTACCATAGCTACTCCAAGTTCCTTTTCATCGTCAGTGAGAAGAGCACGTGCAGAAGCTATAGGCTCCAGTATGAGTTTTTTTAAGTGAAGTCCGGACCTGGTGATGACAGACTGACTGTGGGTGGCCGAATTGACTCTGCCATAAAACAATCTGTAATTGCCGTCTATCTCTTTTCCTTCCATCCCTTCTGGTTCTGATATCTCCATGTGTTCATCTACATTGTAGGATTGAGGTATGACATGCAGGACCTGTTCCCCAGGTGCTACTCGGGAATTGTACATCTCTTCCAGCATAGAATTGGTCTCATCTTTGGTGATTAATGCAGTGGGATTGCTGCGTTGACGCTTGATGGAACCGGAGTCGCATCGGATATTCTGGCCTGCTATCCCAACATATACATCATTAAGAGTGTATCCGGTATCTTCGATTTGTTGTCTGGCCGAGGCAACAGATGGAAGAAGAGAGTTCAGGACTTTTTGTATGTTGACCACCTCACCTCTCATTACACCTTCGGAGGGAGTCTCTGCATATGCTATGATTTTCACACCGGCCACAGTCTTCTCCCCGACGATGGTGATGACTTTGGTGGTGCCCAAATCGATAGCAGCTACATAATTACTCATATTTTATTTTTTTATTGTTCTTCTCTTTTGTGCACACTATCTGATTGGAATACTTTAGATTAATGACAGAGTATTTATTCCAACCATAGATAGGGGCTACATTATTATAAAAACTATCGAGCTTTGCAAATTTATATTCAATATCATCAAAAGACCCGAAATTGATGACCTGATTTCCCACGCGGGTAAAAAGGAGAATATCCTTATTGTTGCTTATATAAATCTGTTGTATCTGTGCTCTCCAAAACTCGTTTTGGTCTATAAATTCTCCAAACTTGATGATTTGCGTCATCCATTTGCGGTCTTCCTGGTCCACTGTGCCACGATAGCCCTGATGAAGATTGATAGGTATGTTCCCTGATACTATCGGCACATAAGAAGTGAAAGTGTGAACCAAAGGAAATACATATTGAGAATCATCTACATAAAAACCTCCCTGAGGAGTCTCTATTCTCAGTACCGGTCTTCTCTGTGTGACAAATACATTGAGCAATCCTTCACGGTCTATCGATACATCACTTTTCTTGATGGCACTCCTCCGGTTGAGCAATTCCTCTATTGAATTGAGGTTGAGTGAGTCGATTCTTCTTCCTATAGGGGGGAGATGAGAATTGTTGAGTATTCCGATGACCTCTTCTTTAGAGACGAATCTGTTGACATTGCTGTCGAGTATGGTCACTCTGATGCTCCTGCATATTTCATTGGCTGCCCCCTTGGTTCTTAAGATGGAAGCAAAATAAAAATAGGCCGAGAAGAGGACGGTCAGCAGAATAAAGAAGATGTATGTGATTATCTTTTTCAGCATTTCATCTTCTCCTTCAATAGTTGTGTAATAGGTTCAACGAACCTATCGATATCACCTGCCCCGAATGTGACAAGTATATCAATATCGGTGTCGTTAATCACTTCCAAAAGAGCATTTTTAGGTATGATTCTCTTATTGGGAATAGTGACTCTTTCGAGAATGATTTCCGAAGTAATCTCAGGAATAGGCTCTTCTCTGGCGGGATAAATGGGGAGAAGAATAAGCCTGTCAAGGGCACTGAGGCTTTTTGCGAAATCTATATAAAAGTCTCTTGTTCTGGTGTATAAATGTGGCTGAAATACTCCGCAAAGATTTCTTCCCGGGAACATCTCCCTGATGGAAGATATGGCAGCAGAGATCTCATTGGGATGATGGGCATAGTCATCGATGTAGACACAATGAGGGGTGTTGATATGGACATCAAATCTTCTTTCGACACCTTGGAAGCATGCTAAAGCTGTCTTGAGTTTATAAAGTGCCACTCCATGCATAAATGCAACAGCTGATGCTGCAATGGCATTCTCAACATTTACCCAACCCGGGATGCCAAGTGTGCAATTTTCCAATACCGTCCCATGGGCATTGAATGTGAAACGGAAATATCCTTCATTGGAGACAACTATCTGAGAAGCATAAAAATCTGAAGAAGGATTGTCGAAAGAGTAGGTAAACACTTTTGCCCTCACTTTCGGGTGTGTAAAATATGATTCGAGTCCCTTTTTAACTATAAGGATGCTTTTTACCTGACTTGCAAATTCGATAAAGGCCTCTCTGAGGTGGTCGACATCTGAATAAATGTCGAGATGATCTGCATCCATAGCGGTGATGACAGCTATATCGGGATATAGTTGAAGGAAGGAACGGTCAAATTCATCTGCCTCTGCCACGAGCACCGGACTGAGTCGTACTAAAAGATTGGAATGATAATTTTTGGAAATGCCTCCAAGAAAGGCACTGCATCCCTCTCCACTGTCGATAAGGATATGCGCTAAGAGTGTGCTTGTAGTGGTCTTACCATGTGTGCCTGATATTGCAAGACATTCCTTAAATCTTGCTACCTCACCTAAAGCCTGTGAACGTTTGACGAGTTTGTAATTATGTTCCCGTACATAGACCATTTCAGAAAGGTCATGGGGTACAGCGGGAGTATAAATGACAAGAGTGTTTTCTATATCATTGGGAATGAGATTGATATTGTCTTCATAATGAATGTCTATACCTTCTTCTTCGAGGTGCTGGGTGAGGTGACTGGCAGTACGGTCATACCCGGAGACATTGTATCCAGATCTTTTGTAGTATCTTGCCAAGGCACTCATTCCGATACCACCAATTCCTATGAGATAGATATTTTTCATTTCTTTATCAATTTAAGGACTTCCTGTGCTATGGTATGGGAGGCATCAGGTTTGGCGAGGGAGAAAATATTTTTTTCCAACTTTGAAACAGCCTCTTTGTCTGAAAGAAGTTTTTCAAAAGCGGGGATGAGTTGTTGTGAGGCGGCATCATCTCTGACCATCACTGCAGCATCCTGCTCTACAAGTGCCATTGCATTGTGTGTCTGGTGGTCTTCTGCTACTGATGGTGAAGGGACGAAGATGGCTGCTTTGCCTGCTGCACATAGTTCAGAGATGGTGCCCGCACCTGCTCTTGATACCACTATGGTAGCAGTAGCAAAAGCAAGGTCCATCCTTGAAATGAAATCGAAATTGTGAATATGGGTACTGTGATGTTCTTTCAAGAATGATTCGATATTGTTTCTGTACAATTTTCCACTTTGCCAGATAATCTGATAGGGGGCTTCATCTCCTCTCTCTACATACCACTTCTTCATAGTTGAATTCAGAGTACCACATCCCAGGCTGCCACCTACGATTAACACACAGGGTAAATCGGGGATAAGATGGAAAAAATCGTATCCTTCTTTTCTTTCTGCTTCAGAGTAGGGGTGTATCTCTTTCCTTATCGGATTGCCGGTAAATATTATTTTGTCTTTGGGGAAGAACTTCTCCATCCCACGATAGGCAACACATATTGAAGATGCTTTCCGGCCCAACATTTTATTGGTGAGACCAGCATACGAATTCTGTTCCTGGATGAGGCAGGGGATGTGCATGGCAGCTGCTTTCCAAAGCAAAGGGGCACTTGCATATCCACCTACCCCGACAGCGACATCGGGACGGAAATCTTTTATTATCTTTTCTGCCATTTTAAGGCTCTTAGCCACCTTAAAAGGGAGGGCAAGATTTGAAAGGGATAACTTCCTTTGCAATCCGGCTACCGGAAGCCCCTTGATGGGGTATCCTGCTGCAGGCACTCGTTCCATCTCCATTTTGCCTTCTGCCCCCACAAAAAGAATATCGATATCGGAATCTATCTCTTTGAGAGCAGATGCTATGGAGAGTGCGGGGAAAATGTGACCGCCTGTTCCTCCACCGCTAATTATTATTTTCTTCTTCGATGAGTTCATTGTTTTGTTCGACGGCTTCTTTTTCAATAGTTATTTCGATGGTTCTGTTGACCGAAAGTATTATTCCGAAGGCACAACTCATTATCACGAGAGATGTCCCTCCGAGGCTTATCATAGGCAGTGTCTGTCCTGTAACGGGGAAAATGCCAATATTGACCAGGATGTGTGTGACTGCCTGCATCACTATGAGTAGTGCTAATCCCAGTACTACTATTGTGGAAAATGTTTTTTTACAAGATTTGGCAATGATGATACATCGATAGAAAAACCAAATGTAAAGCATCATTACCAGTATACCTCCAAGCAGTCCCCACTCTTCTACGATATTGGCATATATAAAATCGGAATAGGGATGAGGGAGGACATCGCGTTTGATACTGTTGCCCGGGCCTCTTCCTATTATGCCCCCGAGTTGAATGGCTTGTATGGCCTGTTCTGATTGGAAATCTTTGTCAGCTCTCTCTTTCTTCTCTTCAGGAGTCATCTTAGAATCATCGTTTGAGAAAAATCTTTCGATTCTCGCTTCGAATGTGTCAATTCTTGAAAAGACTCCGAAGAAATGGTGAATTAAGAAAATCAGTCCCACTGCCACTATCACAATTCCAATGGTTTTCCAGATGTAATTCCATTTGATACCTGCGCATAAAAGGATAATGAAGGTAATACCGGCTATTATCATAGTGGCAGATACACTACCATAAAGACATAGTAAGCAGATGACACCGATGGGAAGAAGTATCTTGAGAACATATTCTTTGAAAGTGTCAAGTTTAGATACTTCGAGAATGCGGGCCAGGTAGAGTACTACTGATACCTTGGCCAACTCAGATGGCTGAAAAGAGAGTGGCCCTATGTTTATCCAACGAGAAGCACTGTTGAGTACTACCCCTTTGAAAATAGTGTATAGCAGCAGTCCGGCAGAGATGGCGAGGAGAAGATATGAAGCCTTACGGTACCAACCGAGTGGGATGATATAGCAACCTATCAATACCCCCAAACCTATAATAACGAAGCCCATCTGCTTGAGAAGATATGAGAAAGTGGATGTCCCGTTTTTGAAAGCGAGAGAGCTCGAAGATGAGTACACCGAAGCTATCGATATGAGGGCCAATAATATTATTATCACCCAGATACCTCTATCTCCCTTCAACTTACTGATGAAGGTCTTTTTCTTAACCGGTGTTTGAACTGTCTCTGCCATATTATTACAATGCTCTTACTGCCTCCTTAAATTGTTTTCCTCTGTCTTCGTAGTTTTTGAAGAGGTCAAAGCTGGCGCAACAGGGAGAGAGAAGTACCACATCTCCTGTTTCGGCCATATCATAAGCTTCTTTTACAGCATCTTGAGCCGATGTTACATCGACTATTCTCGGGACTTTGTCTTCGAAGTTGTCGTGAAGCTTCTTATTGTCTACACCCAGACATATCAGAGCTTTTACTTTTTCCTTGACCAAATCGTATATTTCTGAATAATCATTGCCTTTGTCTGTGCCGCCGGCTATCAGTATTACAGGACGGTCCATACTTTCGAGAGCATACCATGTAGAGTTGACATTTGTAGCTTTGGAATCGTTGATATAGAGGACTCCGCGTATCGTAAGCACCTTCTCAAGTCTGTGCTCTACTCCCTGAAATGTGGCAAAACTTTCACGTATGACGGAATTTGTAATTTTTAGAATTTTACCGGTGATGGCTGCAGCAAGAGTGTTATAGACATTATGCTTTCCTGAAAGAGAAATGTCTTTGACCAACATCGAGTAGACATCTCCCTGGTATGAGACCACCATATTGCCATCACTGACGTATCCACCATTTTCGACCTTATGAGTCTGTGAGAAAGGCAGCATCTGTGCCCTTATCACTATCTCCTTGAGGTGTCCGAGTGTGATGCTGTCGTCATCGCAAAATATGAAGCAATCATCTTCAGACATATTGCGTGTGATACGGAATTTGGCTTTGATATAGTTTTGCATATTGTGATCATATCTGTCGAGATGGTCAGGGGTGATGTTGAGGAGTATTGCTATATCTGCTTTGAATTCATACATTCCGTCCAGTTGGAAGCTACTGAGCTCCAGTACATAATAATCAAAATGTTCTGTAGCTACCTGAAAAGCATAACTTTCTCCTATGTTGCCGGCGAGTCCTACATTGAGTCCGGCATTTTTCATCATATAATATATGAGAGAAGTGGTGGTAGTCTTGCCATTGCTTCCAGTCACGCATATTTTCTTGGATTTATCGTATCTGCCTGCAAATTCGATTTCAGAAATCACAGAGATGTTTCGTGAAAGTATCTCCTGCACTACGGGAGCACTATCTGGAATCCCCGGGCTTTTAATCACTTCATCTGCATTGAGAATGAGATTTCTCGAATGTCTTCCCTCCTCGAAGGTAATGTCATATTTGCGTAAAATATCTTTGGATTTATCCTCCAAAGTGCTGTTGTCAGAGAGAAACACATCAAATCCCTTGACCTTTGCAAGCACAGCTGCTCCCACTCCGCTTTCTCCCCCTCCCAAAATTACAATTCTTTTCATCGCTATCTGACTTTTAATGTTACTATTGTTAATACTGCCAACAAAATGGCTACCAGCCAAAATCTCATTACTATCTTGGCTTCAGGAATCGCTTTTACAGGTTTGGTGATAAGGGCCGGTATCCCTTCTTTCTGAAAATGATGATGCAGGGGGGCCATCTTAAACACTCTTCTTCCCACTCCGTATTTTCTCTTGGTATATCTGAAATACTCCCTCTGGATGATGACAGAGAGTGATTCTACCAAGAATATTCCACATAGGATGGGGATAATAAGTTCCTTTCTGATGAGGATGGCTGCCACTGCGATAATCCCTCCGAGAGCAAGACTTCCGGTGTCACCCATAAATACTTGGGCAGGGTAGGAGTTGTACCACAAAAATCCCAGAAGAGAACCCATCATGGCGGCCATAAAAATCACTATCTCCCCTGTGTTGGGGAGGTACATGATATTTAGATAATTGGAATAGATGATGTTACCTGAGAAGTATGCAAGAATACCGAGTGTCGTGCCCACAATAGCCGTCACTCCCGCCGCAAGTCCATCCATACCATCAGTCAGATTGGTTCCGTTGGATACGGCTGTGATGACGAAAATGATGACGAGAATGTATATTGCCCACTGAAGTACCTCTTTGACTTTCCCCGTACCGGGTGCAAGCCAGGCGTAATCAAATTCATTTTCCTTAACGAACGGGATGGTGGTAATGGTGCTTTTGTGGCTTTCAGGTGCTACCTGAACAGCATCCACTTGAGCATCTTCTGTCTTGACATTATCCCTTATCACTATGTCGGGGCTGAAACAGATAGTAAGTCCCACTATCAATCCCAAGACTACTTGTCCCAATATTTTATATTTACCCTTGAGCCCTTCCTTATTTTTTTTGAATACTTTTATATAGTCGTCTATAAATCCGAGACATCCGAGCCATACTGTGGTCAGAATAAGAAGTTGAACATATATATTGGTAAGATTTCCGAAAAGAAGAATAGGTACCAATATCGATAAAAGGATGATAATACCACCCATGGTGGGAGTTCCCTGTTTGGAAAG
>CAYMAX010000031.1:0-16475 GCA_964388595.1 uncultured Muribaculaceae bacterium | reverse complement strand
AGAGCTACCACCAAGAATGGATTGAAGTGCTGGAACTTCTGAGGGGTAATGTTGACAGAACCTGTGCCCATATTTATATAGCATAGAACGAAGGCAGCTACAGAAGCAGCGACTACCAACCAGGAGAACAATTTGCCCTTGGATGATTTGGATTGGAATGCACTGAAGAGACCATATACTGCGATGATAACATATACCAGATACATCACATTGAAGAATGTCCGTTCAAATCCCGATACCGCATTGGCTGTGTAATCTCGTGCAAACCAAGTCAGTGTAAGTCCGTTTTGGTGGAATGCCATCCAGAAGAAGATAACTACTGCGAACACTAAGAGAAGAGCCACGATACGGTCTTTGGTCTGTTTCTTGGTGAGAGTGACGGTCTGAATATTGGCTGCAGCAGCTTGTTTGCTGTTGTAGTCTGCACTCTTGAAAGTCTTGCGGAAAGCGAAATAGATAATCACCGAAAGAATCAAAGATAGACAAGCCACTCCGAAAGCATAGTGATAGGAGGTGGAGAGTTGGTCAATGTAATATTGGGCAAATTGTGTAAGGTCGCCACCACAGGTGCTGAATCCTGCGGGCATTGCCTGGGCGTGTCCCAAAAGGAGATTTGTGCCATCAGCTGTGATGGTGCCGTTGAGCAGCTGGTGAGAGAGAGCGGGGATGCTTGCCTGGTAGTAAAGACCTGCTTTACCGAGAATCCACTGAGTGATTTTCTCAGCAGCAGAGGGAGCAAACAGAGCACCGATATTGATAGCCATATAGAATAAACTGAAGGCCGTATCCCTTTTGGCGCTATACTTGGGGTCATCATAAAGATTGCCTACAAGTACTTGAAGATTGCCTTTGAACAATCCTGTACCGCAGGCTATCAAAAACAGAGCGCCGAACATCATGATCTTGGCTGTGATATCCACTCCCGAAGGAATGGCCATCATCAGGTACCCGAGGAACATTATGGTGATACCGGTTACCACCATCTTGCCATAGCCGAACTTGTCAGCCAAAATACCGCCTACAAGGGGTAAGAAATAGACCAGTGCGAGAAAGCCTCCAAAGATATTGGAGACCACTTTCTGGTCAAATCCGAATTTGGCTTGCAGAAAAAGGGTAAAGATGGCGAGCATTGTATAATACCCAAATCGTTCGCCTGTGTTGGCAAGCGCTAAGGGGAAAAGACCTTTTGGTTGTCCTTTGAACATAATAGATGATTTTTTTTAGAGTTAGTTCGCAAAGGTATATATTTTTGGAAAAAAAGTAATGATTTGTGCAAAAAAGGGATAACTTTGTTAAGTTATGATAACACTTCTGTTTTTATTGTCGCTGCTTCCCTTAAAAGTCCACTACATCCTATCGAATGTGTTGTATTTTCTCCTTTACAAGGTGGGCAGATACAGAGTTTCCACTGTCTATACCAATCTCTCCCGCTCCTTTCCGGAGATGAAATATGCGGAAGTGAAGAGAACGGCAGACAGTTATTATCATTTTTTATGCGATTTGATAGTTGAGACTGTCTGGTCTATCACTTCTACTCGTAAAAGTATCTCTTCTCATCTCTCTTTTGCAGGGAATGATGTGATGATGGATGCGTACAAAAAGGGTAGAGGTGTGATGGTGGTGCTGGGACATCAGGGCAACTGGGAGCTTTTTACCGGGCTGGCTGATTTGAAATCCTACTACGGCATAGATATTCCCAATGATAAATACATTTATGTATATAAGACCCCTTCCAACAAATTTGCAGCGAAGATTATAACGGCCATCAGGACTATTCATCATTCTTGCAATATCGTTGATATCGAGCATATTGTCCGTTATATGATCAGGGAATCCTCCCACAACAACGCCTACTTCTTCATAGCAGATCAGTCTCCTTCAGATGGCGGTCATTTCAAATTGGATTTTCTTCATCAGACGACATATATGATAACAGGCCCTGAGACTTTAGCACGAAAATTGAAGATGCCTGTGGTATATTACAGCATTAAACTCTTAAAGAAAGGGCAATATCTGGCTACTTGTCAGAAAATATGCGATGATGCTTCAGAGTGCGAAGAGGGATTTGTGATTTCGGAATATGCCAGACTCCTGGAGCAAAGTATTGTCTCCCAGAAGCATACCTGGCTTTGGAGTCATAGACGCTGGAAAAAGAAATAACAGTAATGAAAAGAGATATGAGAACAATCAAAAACGTTATTACCCTTTCGATAGGGATATTGATGATAGGCACAGGGTCGCTCTGTGCACAATCTTCACAACAACTTTCCCCGAGAGAACCCATCCCTGATGGTGTAGTGGTTTATTCGCTTCCTATCACTTCTCTGCACCTGAGTGTCGAGGCTCTAAGAGAGTCGTATACTCCCGGACCTTATGCCAAATATGCCAAAAAGTATTTGGGAATCACTCCATCTCCTGACTACAAAGATTCATATCAATTGCTCTCCATCAGGATAGTCCCTTATATCGAAGCAGACCAAAATTCGAGATATATTGCCAATCTGAGCAGTTTTCCCGGACCATCATATCCTGCCAATTTTTTCAAATTCACATCGCAGGGGCTGGTAGTCTTTTCTGATGATAAAAATCCGGGAGAAGATAATTGGAGGTTCCCCGCACTTACAGAAAGACAACAAATCAATACTGCTGCCGCCACCAATAATATCACTTCCACACAGACAACACTCTACAAGAGGGTCAAAAACGCATCCGGAGGATATGACAAAGTAGCTGTTCAGCAGAGTCAGGCTGTGGAGAAAAGTCTTGAAAAGAAAGCACAAGAGGCTGCAGATATGATTTTCTCTCTTCGCAAGAAAAGAGTCGATATCGTCACAGGCGATACAGATGCTTCATTTAGCGGTGAAGCACTCAAGACGGCAGTAGATGAGATTAGCAGGCTTGAGTCGGATTATCTCTCCTTGTTCATCGGAGTTACAGAGTCCGCAGTCCAAAAGCTTGATTTCGATGTCACCCCTCAGGCAAGTGCTGACAAACAGCTTTATGTCGCCTTCAGGATGTCAGATGCGCATGGACTTCTCGTCCCTGAAAATATGTCGGGACGTCCTATTGTTCTAGAATTGATTCCGGAAGAGGATACGGCTGCCACTGAACAGATAATTCAGGACAATAATGGCAAAAAATCACGTGCCAAGACACAGGCAGCAGAGAGGGGGTCGATTTTCTACAGAGTGCCATCCATCTGCCTTGTGAAGATACTTGATGGTAACGATTTGCTTTTGCAGTCGCGTGTTCCCATCTATCAGCTTGGCAAGACTTTATCATTTCCCATAGATGTTTTAGTTAAATAATTCAATAAATCTTAATATTATGACAATAGACAATTTAGAGCCCAAAAGAGTTTGGAAAAACTTTTATTCATTGACCCAGATACCCCGCCCTTCCAAAAGAGAGGAGAAAGCTGTAGCATTTCTTTATAAATTTGGCAAAAGTCTCGGTCTGGAGACTAAGAAAGATGAGTTAGGCAATATCATCATTCGCAAACCTGCCACCAAAGGTATGGAAGGCCGCAAAGGTATTATCCTTCAGGCTCATATCGACATGGTGCCTCAGAAAAATAACGATGTGGTGCACGATTGGGACAAAGATCCCATCAAGACCAGAATTGTCGGAGATTGGGTATATGCTACCGGTACTACGCTGGGTGCAGATGATGGTATGGGAGTTGCTACTGCTATGGCTATTTTGGAGGCTAAAGATTTGCAACATGGTCCCATCGAAGCACTCTTCACCATAGATGAAGAGACCGGTATGACAGGAGCCAAAGGTCTTAAAGGGGGCCTTCTGAAAGGAGATATTCTCATCAATCTTGATTCGGAAGATGAAGGAGAGCTTTATGTCGGCTGCGCCGGCGGTCTTGATGCCACTGCTGAGCTTTCATATAAGGCTGAACCTATTCCTCCCAAGATGGAGCAGTATGAAATAGTAGTCAAAGGTCTTCGTGGAGGACATTCAGGCATGGAAATCAATGAAGGAAGAGCAAATGCCAATAAGATGATGGCCCGGGTTCTTCTTCCCATGCTACGCAATCTCGGAGTAAGACTCATCTCTTTGGAAGGGGGCAATCTTCGCAATGCTATCCCTCGCGAGGCATTTGCCAAAGTAGCCATCCCTATCGATAAAGTGAGCAAAGCCAAAAATCTGTTAAAGAAAACTTTCGCACTTGCCAAAGTGGAATATTCAGAAATCGATGCCAATCTCAATATCTTTATGGAGAAGTGCGCTTCAGAGAAGAAGGTGGTCCCTGCAGAAGTTGCTTTGAGAGTTATTAAGTGCGTTTATGCCTGCCCTTGCGGAGTGGACAGAATGAGTCTCACTGTCCCCGGACTTGTGGAGACATCCAACAATCTTGCTATCGTGAATGTAGGTAAAGGCAAAGCCTGCATTAAAACCCTTATGAGAGGTTCCATCGACTCGGCCAAGCTTGACCTGAGTGAATCAATCCGTTCATGCTTCGAATTGGCAGGAATGAATGTCAAGATGACCGGTGGATATTCAGGATGGATGCCCAATATGAAATCACCGATTCTTAAGGAGATGAAAGAGGTATATAAGAAACTTTTCAAGAAGGAAGCTTCTGTCAAAGCCATTCATGCAGGATTGGAGTGTGGTATTTTAGCTACCAACTATCCCAATTGGGATATGATATCTTGCGGAGCCACTCTTCGTTCTCCTCACTCACCCGATGAAAGAGTTCTCATAGAGAGTGTTGATAAATTCTGGAAATTTATCGTTGAGGTTATCAAAAATGCTCCAATGAAATAATTTTTATTTGCTATTTATCCGATAATCACTATCTTTGCAGCCCTTTCGGTGAATCCGGAAGGGCTTTATTAATAATATAAATTAAACAAAATCAAGATGTTAAAACAGTACGAAACCGTTTTCATTGCAACTCCCGTTTTGTCTGAAGCCCAGATGAAGGAAGCGGTTAAAAAGTATCACGATTATGTCATCTCCGAGGGGGGTGAGATCGTGTATGAAGAGGATTGGGGACTGAAAAAGTTGGCTTACCCTATCCAGAAAAAAAGTTCAGGATTCTATCACCTTATCGAATTCAAGGCTGATTCTCAGTTTATTCAGAAGTTGGAGATTCAGTACAGACGTGATGAGAGGATTATTCGTTTTCTCACATTTGCTATGGACAAACATTCAATTGCTTATGCAGAACGCAGACGCAACAACAAAAAAGCAGCTAACTAAGGAGGAAAGATTATGGCAGTCAACAATGAAATTCGTTATTTGAATCCTCCTACAGTAGAGGTTAAAAAGAAAAAATATTGCCGCTTCAAAAAAGCGCATATTGAATATGTGGACTATAAGGATGCAGAGTTTCTCAAACGCTTCCTTAATGAACAGGGAAAGATACTTCCCCGTCGTCTTACCGGTACTTCTCTGAAATTCCAGAGAAAAGTATCTCAGGCAGTGAAACGTGCAAGGCATCTTGCTTTGCTTCCCTATGTAACAGACTTATTGAAATAAGGAGGAGAGATATGGAAATTATATTGAAACAAGACGTTGTTAATTTAGGGCACAAGGACGATATCGTCAAAGTTAAAAACGGTTACGCCAACAATTATCTTATTCCTCAGGGATATGCTATCCTCGCTACAGTTTCTGCCAAGAAAATGCACACAGAGAATATGAAGCAGAGAGCTCATAAAGAGGCTAAGATTCGTGAAGAGGCTACTGCTCTTGCAGCTAAGCTCGAAGGCAAACAGATAAAACTTACTACCAAGATTAGTTCAGCAGGTAAGATTTTCGGTTCGATAAACAATATTCAGGTGGCTGAAGCATTGGCTGCTGAAGGTTTTGAAATCGATAGAAGAAACATTACTATCGCTGATGCAGATAACATCAAGGAAGTGGGTGTTTATGATGTCAGCATCAAATGCTACAAAGAGATTAAAGCTAATATCAAGATCGAAATCGTAGGAGAAGAATAATTCTCTTTCCTCAGATTTCAGACTACATCAAGAGCTGCCCATCGGGTGGCTCTTTTTTTTTAGCGATGGCTATCAGTCACAAATCATAAAAAGTTCCAGCTCGGGGTGTTCTGATATGAATTGAGGTGCGAGAACGGGGCCGACCACCATACAATAGGTGGCGAGGGCATCTGCTGTGGTAGCATCAGGAGCGATAACAGTGGCGGAAAGGAGGTGATGTGAGACAGGGTAGCCTGTGACCGGGTCTATAGTGTGGGAATATTTACGACCATCGATGTAGTAGTATTTTCGATAATTGCCCGAAGTCACGATGCCGCAGTCTGTGACCTCCATTATCTTTTTGATATTTTCCCCCGCCATCATATTGCCGTCAACAGGTGCGTCGATGCCGATTTTCCATTTCTTGCCTCTGGAGTTGACCCCCTTGCAGACTATCTCCATCCCTACATCGACCAGATAGTTACAGATACCCATCTTTTGAAGAGACTGAGCTATCACATCACAGGAGAATCCCTGTGCTATGGCATTGAAATTGAGCTTTATGCGTGAATCTTTTTTGATGATGTGACCATCTTCGATAGAGATTTTGTCCATTCCCACAAACTCAAGAATGCTGTCGATGGCAGAACGAGTCTGTGCCCGTTGCCTCTTGACAGAGATGTCTTGAGAATCTTCGAATCCGAAGCCCCAATAATCAAATAAAGGTGCTCCCGTGACATCAAAATGGCCGTCAGTCTCGAGGTATATTCGGTAAGAAATTTTAAAGAGAGAGATAAAAAGAGAATCAAGTTCACATTCTTCATTGTTATTGACTTTAGAGAGAATAGACCCCTTGTTGTATCCCGAAAGAGAGAAGTCTATATCGTGAAGGATGTCGTTGACAATAGCACTGACAGAGTCGGAACTATATGGAATGATGGCTCCTGAAGAATCTCTGCAGGAATATGTGATATGGAAAGAACCACCTTGAGTATAACCTGTGATGGTCTGGTAATCACTCAGTGAGGTACAATTACTTACAAGGAGACATAAAAGTGACAAAAAGATATAGAAACATCCTCTGCGCATAAATGATAAGTTGAGTGGCACGATTTTAGTGCGAATTTAGAAAAAAATATGCACCTTTGCGCAATAGTAAGATAGAGTATCCTCTATGAAGAGATTGTTATTTATTCCTTTTTCTGTGGTATTCGCCATTTTTATTCTTCTCTCTTCCTGCAAAAAAGAAGAGACTGAAAAGAGTTATATGACAGGTACCATCACCTTTAATTTCCCTGTATATTCTGTTGCAGGTCAATCCGTTTCCATGTATTGTACAGGTGTTACATCACCTCAGGGCATATCTTATTATTGGACCTCTTCCGATATGGTCTTGAATGAAGTTGTCGATACCATTTGGGGGCAATCCATTACCCTCACTCTTCCCGAAGCTATAGGTGAATACCATATTACGGCACACGCACGTTATGCCGGATATTATGATAAATATACTCTCAAATCGACAATTGTCATAGACCCCTCTTCAGGTGGCTCTATAACAGGCATAGTCCCCGGCACCGAGATATTTACCGACCCGAGAGACAATCAGCAATATTATACACGCACCATCGGTAATCTCAAATGGTTTACTCAGGATTTGAGATATGTTGGTACGAATGAGGAACCTGTGGGTAGTCCATACGAGAAAGCATCTGCCATCTCCCTAGTGTTCGGATGTCTTTATTCATGGGATGATGCTACAGGTGGTGTGGCAGGAGAAGGTCTGGGTGGCGGTCCTCAGGGTGCCTGCCCCGAGGGTTGGTCTGTGCCTACCAAAGAAGATTGGGAGGACTTGGCCAAGGCAGTAAGTTATGGTGTGGACTGGAAGTATGAAGATAATTGGACAGGACTTGCACCTGTTCTCAATGCCAATGCTTATTTCAATGGTGAGAGAGTATGGCCTTATTGTCCGGAAAGTATTCCCCACAACTCCAGCGGTTGGAATGCTCTTCCATGCGGCAATTCTTCAGATACTTATGAGACATTTCAAAATCTTCTCTTATATGGGATGTGGTGGTCTTCCATGGAGACTGATGGTGGAAAGAAGGGAAGTTATCGTTATATCTATTACAACATGCCAGATGTCAATACATACCACGTGGGTAAGGAAGAATTCGGAGTATCTGTCAGGTGTGTCAAATTAGCTAATTAATATTACTTAATTTTAAATATTAACAAAATGAAAAAAGGAACAATTTGGACTATTGTGATAGTCGCTATTTTAGCTATCCTGGTATTGTGGGCTATTAAGACTTACAATTCTCTTGTTACCAAAGAAGAACAGGTGACCAAAGCTTGGTCGCAAGTGGAAAACGTTTATCAGAGAAGGATGGACCTCATTCCCAATCTTGTTGCTACAGTCAAAGGTTATGCAAAACATGAATCATCTACTCTGGAAGCAGTTGTCTCTGCAAGGGCAAAAGCTACACAGGTAACTGTAGATCCTACCAAACTTACTCCTCAGGCTATGGCAGATTTCCAGGCAGCTCAGGGTGAGCTCGGTACAGCTATTGGTCGTTTGCTCGTCTCAGTGGAAGCTTATCCTGATCTTAAAGCCAATCAAAACTTCCTGGAACTTCAAGCTCAACTCGAAGGAACTGAGAATAGAATTACAGTCGAAAGACAGAAATTCAATGAATCTGCGAGAGATTTCAACACTTATATCAGAAGATTCCCATCTAATATCATTGCTAATTTATTCAATTTCGAATCCAAAGCATATTTTGAAGCGAAAGAAGGGGCTGAGAATGCTCCTGCTGTAAGTTTTGAATAGTTTATGAGCACTTTTACGGATCTCAAATCCAAAGAGTCTCGTGAGAAGATTGAGGCTGCCATAAAGCAGGCAGAGCTGAACACATCCGGAGAGATACGAGTTCATATCGAGTCTTCCTGCAAGATAGATCCCTATCTTCGTGCAGCCTACATCTTTATCAAGCTCAATATGCTAAAGACAGAGCAGCGCAATGCTGTGCTGGTATATGTCGCGCCATCTTCACATCATTTTGCCATAGTGGGAGATTCGGGTATCAATTCGAATGTTGGGGCCGGTTTTTGGAATTCCGTGACTGCCCAGATGTCTGCAGATTTTAAGGAGGAACTTTATGTTCAAGGTATTTGCAAGGCGGTCTTGAGTATCGGAGAGAAGCTCAAATTATTTTTTCCATATCAAACAGATGATATAAATGAACAGCATGATGAAGTCTCTTTCCAGGAATAAAATACTATTTCTCATCATAGGGATGCTCTTTGCTGCTTCTATGGCGGCACAGGTGCCTGACCGTCCTTTGGTCCCTTATGCTGTCAATGATTATGCCTCTGTGCTCTCTTCGTCTGAAAGAAGTGCTATGGAGTCGAGACTGGTAAGGTTCGCAGAGAAGTCTTCCAATAGAATTGTTGTCATTACAGTCAACAATCTTGGCGACCTTTCTCCGTCACAATATGCTTATGAGGTGGGGGAGAAGTGGGGAGTCGGAAGCTCTTCTTTCAACAATGGTATAGTGATATTGGTCAAGCCCAAAGTAGGGAATCAATCAGGCCAGTGTTTTATCGCTGTGGGATATGGCCTCGAAGGGGTTATCCCCGATGCTACAGCCAAGAGAATAGTTGACAGGGAGATGATTCCGCTCTTCAAGGAGAATGACTATTATGCCGGTATCAATGCAGGTCTTGATGTCATCATCAAGCTGGCCTCAGGGGAGATCAGTTATGATGAGTGGGACCAGAAAGACAAGATAGCTGGGTATATCAAGTTTATTTTCTCAATATTGGTATTGCTTATCTGTATCATCGCCCTCTTTTCGGGCAATGGCCCTGCCAATATGGATGGTAAGGGCAAAAAGAATAACTTTGCCAGAGCACTGTTGCTCTCAATGCTCTTGGGAGGAAGAGGTGGTGGCGGTGGATACGGCGGAGGCTCCGGAGGAGGTTTCGGTGGCGGATTCAGAGGTGGCTTTGGCGGCGGAAGTTTCGGAGGTGGAGGAGCAGGAGGCTCGTGGTAAGATTATTGTTGTTCCCTATCAAAGGCATTGATTATCTTGGTGACAAGAGGATGGCGCACGATGTCTTCTGTAGTAAAGTTGACGATAGCAATCCCTTTTATATCTTTTACAAGACCGACTCCCTTCAATAGACCGGAGTCGTTTTTGTTGGGCAAATCGACTTGAGTAGCATCGCCTGTGACGATAAATTTGGCGTGACACCCCATACGTGTAAGGAACATTTTGAGCTGTCCCAGGGAGGTGTTCTGAGCTTCGTCCAAGATAACGAAAGCACTATCGAGAGTACGCCCTCTCATATATGCCAATGGTGCTATCTGAATGATTCCCTCTTCCATCAGTGCTTCAAGTTTCTTGGGGTGAATCATATCTCGGAGGGCATCATAAAGAGGCTGAAGATATGGGTCAAGTTTGTCTTTCATATCCCCGGGGAGAAAACCGAGACGCTCTCCTGCTTCTACTGCAGGACGGGTAAGGATTAGTTTCTTGACTTCTTTATTTTTGAGAGCTCTAACAGCCAAGGCAATAGCGGTATAAGTCTTTCCGGTACCAGCCGGACCGAGAGCGAAAATCAGGTCATTTTTATAAAATTCATCTACCAGTCTCTTCTGATTTTTGGTGCGGGCTTTTACTATCCGTCCTTCGTTGCCATACACGATGGTATAGGTATCTTCAGGCATTACCTCTTCAGAAGAGGATGATTCTGCATTGGGGAAATTGTCATAGTCAAATAATCTGTCGACATCATCGGGAGTCAAGGTTCTTTTGCTCATTCTGATACGGACGAGTGCATCGAGCCTCTTTTCAAACAGAGCAATGTCTTTGGCACTTCCTGTAAGAAAAATATCAGACCCTCTTGCTATTATCTTGAGTTTTGGAAAGTATTGTTTAATTCTTTCGAGTATTCTGTTATTGACTCCGTATATCTCTATCGGGTCAATCTCTGTGAGGGTAATTTTTCTTGTTTTACTTACCATTATCGAAAACAGATTTTAGATTGTAATAAGTATCGGACATTTTTTTGTAATCGTTTTGGTCTTTAAAATCTGATTTTCTGTCGAGAAAATCTGTCACGAAGACTGTGGTGTAGTTATTATCGAGTTTTCCGGCTCTGGAACACCATATCCAGTCAGAAATTCCATCCACGATGACTGCTTCTCCCTTCTCATCGGTGGTGAGAGAAACAGTATAAATAATGCCCATGGGGGTGTTGGTAAGGCTCATATTAGATATATAATTGCCCAACGAATAGACAGTGATGGACTTGATGTGGTCTCCTTCCCGAGCTATCTCCACAGGCTGAATGACATGGGGATGGGTGCCTATGATAAGAGACACCCCTTCTCTCAAGAGAAAATCCCTCCACCTGCGTTGTGATGAAGATTCACTGAGAATGTATTCTTCCCCCCAATGAGGGAGGGCGACGATGATATCGGCTTTACGTTGTTTGGCTCTGTCAATGGCTTTTTTTACACTGACTGTATCCATAAAATTGACAACGAAGGGGACTATGGGCGTCTGATTGTTGAGACCGTATGTGAAATTAATGAAAGCGATTTTTATCCCACCGATGGTGGTCAGATAGGGATTGAGTTCATTTTCCTCCTCACTGTTTTGATAGACTCCTGTAAATGGTATGCCTACGCTTTGCAAGCCGTTGATGGTGCTTTGTACCCCTTTGATGCCTTTGTCGGTAATGTGATTGTTGGCACACAACACCAAATCGACTCCACTTCGTTTGGCCTCTTCGACTAAAGACAGGGGACCTGAAAAAGAGGGGTATCCGCTAAATGGGGCGAGACCTGATGGATGTTCGACGTTGGCAACGGCGAAGTCTGCTTCTTTTATTTTCTCACTTGTATATTTGAAATAGGAGGAATAATCGTAAGAAGAATCGAGAAGGGTGTCTCTGCCTTGAATATGAGCAGCTGCCAATTGTTTGCCGTGAGACATCACATCACCCATAAAGAGGAGTTTGATGGTGTCGCCCGGGGATGAGAGGGAAAGAAAGAGAAAAAACAACAAACACCTCATAATCATTCTTCTATCACTTTAAGGTTTTTAAAATTGAGCCTTACGTTGAGCCATCTCTTAAACAATGTCATCTCATTGTCAGTAAGTTTCGGGTCTGTACTTATAATCACAATAATCTGATCTTCAGATTCCAAAGTGGAAGGATTGATTTGCGTCCCCCTCGCCAGAGAAAATGAAGTAATCTGCGGGTATTGAGAAGCAAGCTCTTTGGCCATCTGTTCGTAGGGCAATTCCAAGTCTTTATATTTCTTGAGTTCGGATTCCATCTTGGCGATGGTAGCTTCGCGACGTTCAATCTCGATGTCGTTACGTTCGAAAATGCCCTGCACCACAGCCTTGTCGAGTGAGTTGTCTTGAATATTGGCGGCGTTCTGCTTGATAAGTAATTGATTGCGGGCAATTCCCATACCTTCTGCAGATCTAAAAAGCATCTCTGTCTCGCCTTCTGTGAGGGCTTCTCCAGCTATGGATATCTCTACAACAGGTGGTTTGGAATGATGGTCGGTCTTATAATCGTAAATATAACTCTTGGCTAATGTCTTGTTGGTGTTTACAAACCTGCGTGCAGTCTGATTGAAGTTATTCTCCTTGACCACCATAATAGCTGATATTACACTAGGAATGATGAGAATAACTGTGAAAAGAGAGATATATGTACGCACTCTTTTCTCTTTGGCAGGGTCAGCAAAATGGGTGCTTGGGAACCTGAGGAATTTGACAACCACAAATGTGGAGAGTGCTATGAAAACACTGTTTATGAAAAATAAATAGAGGGCACCCAGGAGGTACCTGAATTCGCCCATAGCGAGTCCGTAACCTGCGGTACAGAGAGGAGGCATAAGAGCTGTGGCGATGGCGACACCTGAGATAACTGTCCCTTTCTCTTTTTTGCTAAGTTCCACTATTCCGGCAAATCCACCAAAAAGGGCTATCAGTACATCGAAGATAGTAGGGTTGGTGCGGGCAAGAAGTTCGGTAGGATTTTCAAGCTGAAGGGGGGAAAGTAAAAAATAAATGGTTGAGACCAGAAGGCTGATTACCACCATAATAAGCCAATTCTTGAAAGCTTTTTTCAGGAAATCAGTGTCGTTGATACCCAACCCGTATCCTATACCGATGATAGGTCCCATCAATGGGGAGATGAGCATGGCGCCGATGATGACGGGGATGGAATTGACGTTGAGTCCGACAGAAGCTATGACAATGGCAAAGGCGAGAATATAGACAGTGGGGCCTTTGAATTGTATATTTTTCTGAATATTGTCAGTGGCGGCAGCAATATCTGTGTATTCTGACAGTGCTATAAGACTCCTGAAGCTTTTCCATAATTTTTGAAAGAAATTTTGAGAGTCTTTCTTTAAATTATTTGACTCATTATCCATAATGTCATCCTTATTATGCAAAAAGAGGGGGTAAATATACATTATTTTTTGTGTTTGAAACATTATTTCCTACTTTTGTTGAGTTAAAAACGAATATTAATTTTTTGATTATGAAAGCTTTTAAATTAGTGCCTGTTCTTCTTCTTGCAGCCGTTTTATTTACCGGTTGTGATTTCTTTCGCTCTATCCTCGGTAAACCTACGTCCAAAGATATCGAAAGGATGAGAATCGAAGCTGAGGCTCAAGCCCGCAAGCAAAGACAGCTTGACTCCATCAACAAGGCCAATGCTCTGAATCTTGAAAAAGCCATTTCAGAAGCTGACAGTCAGTTTCTACAGGATGACGCCCATAGGTATAATGTCATTATCGGTAGTTTTAAAGTGGAAGACAATGCATCCAAGATGTATGCACTGTTGCAGAAAAATGGATACAAGCCGGTACGCATTAAATTTAAAAACGGCTATGACGTAGTGTCTGTGGCTTCTTTTGATAATTATCAGAAAGCTCTTGCCGAGATGGACCGCCTTTTGGAGTTTGAGTATTGCCCCGATGATGTTTGGGTATACGACCTCCATCAGCACCTACATGAATAATTCTTTTTAAGTTTTTTATATAATGAAAGTTACAGCATTCACCCAGAAGCACATTGATCTGGGTGCTAAGATGGTTCCTTTTGCCGGCTTCAATATGCCGGTCGAATATGTCGGTATTAACGAAGAACACCTTGCAGTGAGAAACGGCGTAGGTGTTTTTGATGTGTCTCACATGGGAGAGATTTGGGTCAAAGGCCCCAATGCACTTCCATTTATCCAGTATGTCTCTTCCAATGATGCTTCAGTCCTTTTCCCGGGGAAAGTACAGTATGCTTGTTTTCCCAATGGTAAAGGGGGTATAGTAGATGATTTTCTTACTTATTGCGTTGATTCGCAGACATACCTTTTGGTAGTCAATGCTTCCAATATCGAAAAAGACTGGAATCATCTTTGCTCTGTAGCTCCCAAGTTTCATCTTACTATAGGGAAGGATTTGTATAATGCATCTGATGACACCTGTCAGCTCGCTGTTCAAGGTCCCAAAGCCATCGCAGCTATGCAGAAGTTGTGCAAAGAAGATATTTCAAATATGGAATATTACACTTTCAAGATGCTTAAGCTTGCAGGTATAGATGTAATATTCTCCATTACCGGATATACCGGTGCAGGTGGATGTGAGATTTATGCTTCCAACAAAGATGCTGAGAAGTTGTGGACCTCTGTTTTCGAAGCAGGTAAAGAATTCGGTATTCGTCCCATAGGTCTTGGCGCACGCGATACACTCCGCCTGGAGATGGGATTTTGTCTGTATGGAAATGATATTGACGACACTACTTCTCCTTTAGAGGCAGGACTCGGCTGGATTACCAAGTTCAATGATGTGAAAGGTGATTTCATAGATAAGAGTTATATGCTTAAACTCAAAGAACAGGGTCTCAAGCGTAAATTGGTAGGATTTGAACTCATTGACAGAGGTATTCCCCGTCATGGTTATGAAGTATGTGATGCCACAGGTCGTCATATAGGTCAGGTCACTTCAGGTACTATGTCTCCTTCTATGAAGATTCCTGTCGGATTGGCCTATGTGGAGACGGCATATAGCAAAGTTGATTCCGAGATTTTTATCAAGGTCAGAGATAAGCTCTTAAAAGCCAAAGTAGTAAAGTTGCCATTCTATAAGAAATGACCCGTGAGGTTTCTGAAGATACTCTCGATTCTTATCGTATCGACGATATGTTCTTCCCTTTATGCTCAGAACACGGAGTGTGAAGAGAGGCTTAGGAAACACGTTGCCTTTTTTACAAACGATTCCCTTTTGGGAAGAAAAGCAGGCTCCCCCGGGGAGATGGCTGCTGCCGGTTATCTGTATGACCGTCTTATAGATGCGGGTGTGGAGATGATAACACCGCGTTCGGGTCAAGATTTTATGATAGCTCAAGAGGTTGCTGACACTATCTTTTCAAGAAACATAGTGGGCATCGTTGAGGGTTATGATAAAGTTTATAAAAATGAATACATATTGATAGGGGCGCATATCGATCATCTCGGCACCAATATCCTCACTGTCAATGGCCAGAAAGTGTTCCAAATCTATCCGGGGGCAGATGATAATGCTTCAGGACTCGCTTGTATGATAGAAGTGGCCGAGCGTATTGCTTCTTCTGCTCTTTCTTTTAGACGTTCAGTAATCTTTGCCGGATTCGGAGCCCAAAATCTAGGAATGGCAGGAGCCTGGTATTTTGCCAACAGAGCTTTCAACGAAGTGGACAGCATCTCTTTGATGATCAATCTCAACATGGTGGGGAGGCTGGGGCTATCTAACGATTTTACTTATTACACTTGCGTTCCCAATTCTGAGATAGCATATACTATCGGACAATTGCCCAAGAAAGTGTCTGTGATGACACCGGTCAATGGAGGAGGTACGGCCATCCCTTCTGATTATCTTGCTTTTTATGACAAAAATATACCTGTAGCTCTTTTTACCACAGGTACTCACAGAGATTATCATTCTGTCAGAGATACACCCGAATTGCTCGATTATGAAGCTATGAGCAGAATATGCGAGTTTGTCTATATGTTCACAAGGGAGGTTGCCAACAAAGATAGAATGATAAGTAGATTCGTGATTTCGGGTCCTGAATCTGAGAGTGGTGACAGAGTATATTCACCTTACGAAGTGGATAAGCCTCCACAGTTTTTTCATGGAGATGAAAAGGTGTTTCTCGAGAGGTGGGTATATGATTATTTGAAGTATCCTGATATTCCACTCTCTATGGGGATTTCGGGACAGGTGTATGTGGAATTTATCATTGAGAAAGATGGTTCCATGTCCAATGTCAAAGTCATTAAAAGTGTTGACCAGGACTTGGATGCTGAAGCGGTAAGAGTGATAGCAGCTTCTCCCAAATGGAAGCCGGGGACACTTGGAGGGCAGAAAGTAAGAGTAAAGTTTGCTAGTCCGGTAGAGTTTAAGCTTAAAAAACGATAATATAAAGATATGGATTACGATTTTTTGGAGATAGAAAA
>CAYMAX010000030.1:0-16535 GCA_964388595.1 uncultured Muribaculaceae bacterium | reverse complement strand
TGGCAGTATTATAAAATCCGTAAGAAACATCTGCCTCACCATAAGGACGAGGGGCTGTGAAAAGTGTTTGCATATTGATGCTGGCCCCAAATGCCCCGGGTCCATTGGCAGAGGTACCTATCCCACGCTGGAGTTGTACAGATTCCAGAAAAGAGGGCAATGACGGAATATTTACCCAAAACACCTCTTGAGATTCTGCATCATTGATGGCGACTCCGTTGAGTGTGACATTGATACGTGTGGCATCGCTCCCTCGCACAGAGAGTCGAGTATATCCAAGTCCACTACCAGCCTCACTCGTTGAGACCACAGATGGCTGAAAATTCAGCATAAGGGGAAGTGATGTATTCGGAGAGATTTTCTTTATCTCACCTTGACTCAATGTCGTATAGGTAACCGGAGTCCTGGAGGTAGCTCGGTTACCCGATATTATCACACTGTCAAGGACGTTAGTGTGGTTCAGAGAGAGACTGTCACTCTGACCTTTTAATAAAAACGGGAAAAATAAAATCCCGCAAACAAACAATAATTTTTTCATTATTAAAATGTTGCGGGGATGTAAAGAATTGAGAAACCTTCTTCCCTACGACGGCATTACCCGTGTCAGGTGTTATGGGTATGATCTCAGCCCTTTCGAGCACCCCCAATGTGTATTATCTTTGTCAGCGTCCCATTTTCTTCTCTACCAAAGAGATACAAAACAGACGCGGCCAATTTTTGCCTGTCAAATATATAAATCTTTTCTCTGAATCCCAAGCTATACCGTTGAGAACATCAGTATTTGCACTTCGAAGAGACTGCGGAAGTAATCCTGTACAGTCAAGTCTGCCGGTGACTTCTCCTGTAGATGGGTCTATCATCACGATATAATTGGTCCCGTAAACATTGGCCCATATCTCGCCGTCGATATATTCCAACTCATTGAGATATTTCAACTTATTTTTGCCCAAAGTCACTTCTATTCTCTTTTGTTCCTCAAATGTGTCAGGATTCAAAAAAAAGAGAGTTGATGACCCATCACTCAGAATAAGGTTCTTACCATCAGAAGTGATACCCCACCCCTCTCGAGGATTGTAGAATTCAGTCAATTTGGTCATACTCTGAGCTTCATACACAAAGCAGGTATTTTCCATCCATGTAAGGACGTACACTATACCATTATGGAGACATGAACCCTCTATAAAATATCGCTTCGGGTAGTAATTGATATAGACTATCTCTCCACTTTCCAGAACAACTTTCCTAAAAGAAGATTCACCATACTGTCCTGTACTCTCATAAAGAAAACCATCTTGAAAAAAAAGCCCTTGAGTATATGCCGAAGGATCGTGGGAAAAACTCTTTTCCACTTTGTAGGAATATTCCCTAATCTTCCCCTGCTGCCCAATCCCTCGGATGGGTAGAAGTAATAGAGAAGTTGCTATCAATATGGAAAATATCCTTTTCATTTGTGCTTTTCTGCAGAAGCTTTGTATTTCATGGCTGCTTTTACGAAAGAGACAAAAATGGGTTGTGGATTTTCAGGAGTACTCTTGAGTTCGGGATGAAATTGCACCCCGATAAAAAATGGATGATTGGTTATCTCGACTATCTCCACAAGTCCTGTGTCAGGATTCTTGCCGGTAGTTTTCAATCCAGCCTGATTGAGCCTTCCCAAATATTCATTATTCAACTCATAACGATGTCTGTGACGTTCACTTATCTTTTCACGACCATAAATACTATATGCGAGAGACCCTTTTTCTATCAAACAATCGTATGCTCCAAGCCTCATGGTACCTCCCTTGATGGTAGTAGTTTTCTGATCTTCCATAAGGTCAATTACAGGGTCAGGAGAATTGGTATCTACTTCGGTAGTCATGGCATTGTGCAACCCGAGAACATTACGGGCAAATTCGATAACTGCCATTTGCATGCCAAGACAGATGCCAAAGAAAGGAATCCCATTTTCACGAGCATACTTCACGGCTTTTATTTTCCCTTCCAGACCACGCTCTCCGAAACCGGGGGCAACAAGGATACCATCCATTCCTGCAAGTTTGTCGTTAATATTTTCATCTGTCAGAAACTCACTATGAATAGGTATCACTTTTACTTTACATTCATTGGCTGCTCCTGCGTGAATAAATGATTCCAAAATCGATTTATATGCATCCTGCAATTCTATATATTTACCTATGAGAGCGATATTTACCTCAGATTTGGGATGATAAAATCTATCCAGAAAACCACTCCATTTTTCGAGATTGGGCTCGGGGAGATTTTTAAATCCAAATTTTTCAATCACTATATCATCCAGCTTCTCCTTTTCCATAAGAATCGGGACCTCATAGATAGTTTTGGCATCTATGGACTCAATCACTGCATTGGCTTTGACATTACAGAAGAGCGCTATCTTTCGTTTTATATCCTGAGTAAGCTTATGTTCAGTCCTGCATACTATTATATCAGGCTGTACTCCATTCTGCTGCAACAATCTGACTGAATGTTGAGTAGGTTTGGTCTTGAGTTCTTTGGCCGCACTGAGATATGGAATGAGAGTCAGATGAACGACGATAACATCCTCATCCGGAAGTTCCCATTGCAACTGACGTACAGCTTCAATGAAGGGTAAAGATTCGATATCGCCCACAGTACCACCGATTTCGGTCACTACCACATCATATTGCCCTGTCTTGCCGAGAAGCAGCATTCTTCTCTTGATTTCATCTGTAATATGAGGTACTATCTGTACAGTCTTTCCAAGATATGCCCCCTGACGTTCTTTATCGATAACGGTACGATAGATTTTACCGGTAGTAACGTTATTTGCTTTGGTGGTGGATATCCCGAGAAATCTCTCATAATGTCCAAGATCAAGGTCTGTCTCTGCCCCATCATCCGTAACATAGCACTCGCCGTGTTCATAGGGATTAAGTGTGCCTGGGTCGATATTAATATATGGGTCAAATTTCTGAATGGTAACTTTTAAATTGCGAGACTGAAGCAGTTTGGCAACAGATGCAGATATGATACCTTTACCGAGTGAAGAAGTCACTCCTCCCGTAACGAAAATATATTTAGTGGACATAATAGTTATTTTTATGTTTTACCTTACGGGGATGCAAAGTTAAGGTAAAAAAACTATCTTTGCAAGTCATATAGAAGTCGTACCGATGAGTAAATATGAGAGAAAGTTACTAATAGAAAGCTATCAAACCGACGTCAAAAAAGATTACAAGGCTTTTTCTTTGATGTGCGATGCACAAGAGATTGGTAATGCTCACGCTACTTCCATGGGACTCGGATATGACCAACTTATCCAGAATAACATCGCCTGGGTATTATCCCGATTTCATGCTCAATACATAAGAGTGCCCCTCTTTCAGGAAGAGGTCATTCTTTCTACCTGGCACAAAGGAGAAGACGGACTATTTTCCATCAGGGATTACGAGATAAGAAGTTCAGATGGCAGCCAGACCCTCGTGCAGATAACCACTTCATGGCTTTTGATTCACCTTGACACGAGAAAGATTCAAAGAATTGACAGGATGGAAGGGATTGATTACTTCAACTCTTTAGCCGTTTACCAGGACGCCATTGCGGAACGTTGTCCCAAATTGACATCCCCATCCGATATGCAGTTTCTCTCTCGTCGTTCAGTGCTCTTTTCAGACCTCGATTATAATAACCACGCCAATAACGCCAAATATATAGAATGGGTGATAGACTCCCTTGACCCTCAGCTTTTCTTCACTCATCACATAGACTCATACCAGATCAACTACGCCCATGAAGCACATCTCGGGGACGTTTTGGATTTTTACATAGCCACCATCTCTGCTTACGATTTTTATCTGGAAGGTCGTCGTGGCCCTGATATCATTTTTCAAGCATCAATAAAACTTAAACCATAGTGAATTATCAAATTTATCGAATTACCATCTTCGTGATGGCAGTTATGGCGCTAATCGTCTACTTTGCGCTTCAGTATTTCAAAGCAGGGTACGGCTTTCTCAGAACTTCTCACTGGGGCCCTTCTATCAACAACAAAGTTGGCTGGGTACTTATGGAGTTTCCATCCTTCGCAGCAATGCTGACATTGTTCATCATCTTCAAAGGCTACACAAGTGTCACTATCTCAGTGATTACTTCCTATTTTCTGATTCATTATTTCCAAAGATCTCTCATTTTCCCATTTTTAATGAAAGGAAAAAGCACTATTCCGATAGCGATTGTGATTATGGGTGTTGTTTTCAATTTAGTCAATGTCTACCTACTCGCCGGATGGTTCTTTTACTTTGCTCCTGAGGATAGATATACCATTGAATGGCTCAAATCCCCCCAATTCATTATAGGCTCCGTCATTTTCTTTTTCGGCATGATAGTCAATCTCCAATCAGATTATATCATCCGACATCTTCGCAAGCCAGGTGACACCAAACACTATATTCCCAAGGGAGGGATGTTTAAATATGTCTCTTCTGCCAATTATTATGGAGAAATCACCGAATGGCTTGGATATGCCATTCTCACTTGGAGTATTCCGGGTGTTATTTTCTGTATTTGGACATTTGCCAATTTGGCTCCGAGAGCCAATTCTCTTTATAAAAAATATACTGAAGAGTTTGGAGAAGAATTCACTTCTCTCAAACGCAAAAGAGTGATTCCCTTTATTTATTAGACGCTAAAACACAAACACTATGTCATTAAATCAAAAACTTTTTACCCCTTTTAAAATCGGACCTATGGAGATCCGAAACAGGGTTACCAGAGCCTCCGCTTTCGAAGGAATGTGCAAAGATTTCAATCCCACCAAGCAACTTATCGATTATCATAAATCTGTCGCTGCCGGAGGAGTCGGTATGACAAGTGTTGCCTACGCTTCAGTAAGCAGAAGCGGGCTCTCTTTCCCTACCCAATTGTGGATGAGAGAAGATAACATCCCTCAACTTAGAGAACTTACGGATGCCATCCATAAAGAAGGGGCCAAAGCCTGCGTACAAATAGGCCATTGCGGCAATATGACTCATCGTTACACTTGCGGCAGAATGCCTGTAGGTGCTTCTGCAGGATTCAACCTATTCTCCCCCACTTTTGTTCACAGACTCCGTAAAGATGAGATAATGGAGATTGTCAAGGACTTTGGAAATGCAGTCAATTTGGCACGCAAAGGTGGTTTTGATGCCGTAGAAGTGCACGCCGGTCACGGATATCTTATCTCACAATTTCTTACTCCGTTTACAAATCATCGCCACGATGAATTTGGCGGCACTCTCGAGAAGAGAATGCACTTTATGGAATTGGTCATCACAGAGGTAATGAAAGCTGCAGGAGACGATATGGCAGTGATAGTGAAAATGAATACAGCAGATGGCTTCCGCTGGGGAGGCCTGGGTGTAGAGGAATGCATTAAAGTTGGTAAGAAACTTGAGGAACTCGGAGTGCATGCTCTGGTTCTTTCAGGCGGTTTTGTAAGTTGGACACCTATGTATGTCATGAAGGGTAAAATGCCTATTAAGACTCTCTACAAATATATGTCATGGAAGAAATGGTGGTGGTTGAGAGTTCCTATAGCCGTTTTTGGAAGGTTTATGATTAAAAATGAACCTTTCAAGGAGGCCTTCTTCCTCGAAGATGCAAAGAAATTCAGAGCAGCGCTCAAACTTCCTCTAATCCTGGTAGGTGGTATCAATTCGGTAGAGACCATCAACACTGTGTTGGATGCAGGATTTGAATGTGTTTCCATGGCACGTCCATTGGTCAACGACCCCGCTTTTGTCAACAAACTCAAAGATGGCTCCGTCACTAAAAGTGAATGTTGTCATGCCAATTACTGTGTTGCCCGTATTTGGAATAAAGATATGCAGTGCCACAAGGATTGCCAGCTTTCCAAGCCCATAAGGCGTCAGTTGGAAAAGAATGTCGGTCATAAACTTTAACGATATTATTTATACCTTTGCACAAAACGGGTGGGACACTCTATCGCTGTTTCGACAGAGGAAAGTCCGGGCAGGGAAGAGCATCGCGCTGTGGAAAGCACAGATAGGCGTAAGTCTATGGCTCGCGTAACAGAAAATTACCGCCTCTATGAGGTAAGGTTGAAAAAGTGAGGTAAGAGCTCACTTCCGAAATACGGCGACATATTCGGAGTACGCACCGGCGACCTGCAAGGCCAAATATACCGACAATTAAGGGCTGCTCGCCCGATGTCGGGGGGTAGGCTGCTTAGATAAATGATAGAGACCTGCTTGCAGGCACAGAACTCGGCTTATCGTCCCACCCTTTTTATTTATTAAGACTATGCGACACCATCCATTCATAATGTTTGTTATCCTCGCTGTCTTTCCTTTTTTTGCAGCATCCCCCAATTATGGGCAAAGTTCAGATTCAGAAAAAGATTCGGAACTAATATTTGATGATGCTCTCACAGTACTATCTCCATCTAAAGATCTTGACGAAAATCGGCTGATGATACTGACGGCTGCATTTTTTGTCGAAACTCCTTACCGCGCCGGGACACTGGAAAGTATTCCGGAGAGGTTAATCATCAATCTGAAAGAGACAGATTGCATCCTCTTTGTGGAGACATGCCTTGCATTTGTCCGGACATTGAAAGAAGAGACTCCCCCCACATTTGACTCTTTCAAAGACCACGTCCGCCAATTGAGATATAGAGATGGTCAAGTCTCAGGTTATGATTCCCGTCTCCATTATACTTCCGAATGGATAAAACAAGCCGAAGCCAATCATATTCTTCGTGAGATAACCCAAGAATTGGGTGGTGTACCGCTCCCTCAGACTTTTTCATACATGACCACCCACACTCAGAGTTACAGACAACTCAGCGAGAGCAATGATATGGTCAGACGTGTCGGAATCATTGAGAGGAGACTCAATGACAGCGGACCATACTATTACATCCCAGCCAATAAAATCAAAGAGATAGCGAGCCAAATAGAGGATGGCGATATCATCTGCTTTGTCAGCAATGTGGAAGGATTGGACATCACTCACATAGGATTGGCTTGTCATTCAGACAACGAACTTCGCTTTTTTCACGCATCTTCAAAAGAGAAAAAAGTAGTGTTGGAAAAGAAGACACTTGTTGACTATGTAAAGACAGGAATAAGGGTCTTAAGGATAAATAACACCACCACTTCTGTAAAATAAAAAACCACCGCCTTGATGACGATGGTCTTTTCTTACAACTAAATGATTGCGGGTTACTACCCAAAAGAACTATTAGAATTAACTCGACACAAAAGTAGAGCCTAAGGGTATATTATCATTGTAAATATTTGCCTAAAAATTGTAAAATCGTGACAATAATAAAATAAAACATTTATCGGCCGCCACCCAATCTAAATCTTTCATCTCCGAAATGGTCGCCCATAAGCTACTTTCATGCTCCATGAGAATGTAATGAGATGATTCCTCCAGATGACAAAGATAAAATTCGATAGTGACTTCGAAATCGGGATATTTGTAGAATACAGTATCCATTTTATGGTCGATTATCAGCGATGCTTTTAGTTCTTCTTCTATTTCACGTCTGAGGGCCTCCTCTTCAGACTCTCCTTTTTCGATTTTGCCACCCGGGAACTCGTATTTGAAAGATGTATAGGGATATTTGGTGATTCCTCGCCTGACGCATAAATACCTACCATGGTTCTGTATCACAGCTGCCACTACATGATAAGAAGAATTCATCCTTTTTTTCTGCAAAATTAAGTAAAAACATCTATTTTTGTCTTAACAACTCTGACGATGAAATCACTATTTATATCTTTCGCAGCCGCTATCTCGGCTTTTCTTTTAACTGCCTGCACAGGCGAACCTCATAGATCAACCTCTATTGCAGACATCAGAGAGATTAACTCTCCAAATATGAGGCTGGAACTCTCCTTCTCTCTCTCCAATAGCGGAGAGCCCCAATACTCCCTCAAGATGGATGGTAAGACCATCCTGCGTGAAGGTAAAATGGGCTTTGACATTAAGCATCAGGGAGGAGTGAATGACATTCAACCATTCGTTAAAGGATGGCATGTTCGCAAAAGCAACACCTCCCTCCACCCTTCTCAGCTCAAAAAGGGATTTACCATTGACAGTGTGGTTCGCAGGACCGTAGATGACAAATGGGCACCTGTCTGGGGTGAAGAGAAGGAAATTCGCAATCATTACAACGAACTGATGGTGGTCCTTAATCAGGAAACTGATGAAAAACAATCTCGCAGTATGATTATCCGTTTTCGTCTGTTTGACGATGGATTGGGATTTAGGTATGAATTCCCCAAACAGGATAATCTCAGCTACTTCATCATCGAACGGGAAGTCACTGAATTCATTCCCGCAGAAGATCTTACTGCATTTTGGATAGCCGGAGATTACGATTCCAACGAATATCTCTACACCACCTCCAAGATAAGTGAGATAGCCGAGTTATATCCCAATTTCGACAGAGAGGGCAACTCCTGTCTATTCCCTATGCCTGTATCAGGAGTTCAAACTCCTATTATGTTCAAAAACGATAGTTCATCTCTCTATATGAACATCCACGAAGCAGCCCTGAATAATTTTCCTGCCATGCAACTTGAGGTCTCAACTTGCTCCGATCGTACTACCAAATTCACTGCTCACTTAGTCCCCGATGCGTTGGACAATAGAGGTTATGTCCAGACTCCACAAAACACCCCCTGGAGGACTATTGTCGTAGCAGATAACGCTCCTGCCATCCTCGAAAGCAGACTTATTCTCAATCTCAACGAACCTTGCGCCATCAAAGATACCAAGTGGATAAGACCCCAAAAATTCGTTGGAGTCTGGTGGCAAATGTTTGCTCCCGGTCAGGGTTCCTGGTCATATTCCGACGAATGGAATGTTAAGCTCGGGGTCACCGACTTTGCCTCCATGAAGCCCAATGGAAGACACGCAGCCAATACAGACAATGTTAAGAAATATATAGATTTTGCTTCCAAAAACGGCATTCACGGCGTTCTTGTCGAGGGTTGGGACATCGGATGGGAAGATTGGACAGGTCAATTCAAGGAGAACGTTTTTGACTTCATGACCCCTTATCCAGATTTTGACGTAGTGGCTTTGAGAGAATACGCCAAGAGAAAAGGTGTTCAACTGATTATGCACCACGAGACTTCCGGTTCCATATCCAACTACGAGCGTTACCTTGATAGGGCATATCAATTTATGAAGGATAATAACTATTCTGCTGTAAAAAGCGGTTATGTGGGTCCCATTATCCCACGAGGAGAGCATCATTATGGGCAAATGGCAGTAAATCACTACCTTCATTGTATTCGCAGAGCTGCCGATTATGAGATAATGGTAGATGCTCACGAACCGGTTCGTCCCACAGGTATGCATCGCACCTACCCCAATTATTTGGCAGCGGAGTCGGCACGTGGTACTGAATTTGAAACTTTCTTCGAAAAAGGAAATTCCCCTGAACATACCACCATTTTGCCATTTACCAGAATCATGGGAGGTCCTATGGATTATACTCCCGGTATTTTTGAGCAGAAAATGTCAAAATACGGAGATGGAAAATCTAAGGCGAGGGTTCACACCACCCTTACCAAGCAATTGGCACTGTATGTCACCCTTTATTCACCACTGCAAATGGTAGCAGACCTTCCCCAGAATTACGAACGTTTCCCTGATGCTTTCCAATTTATCAGAGAGGTGCCCACAGATTGGGATTTCACCAAAGTTTTAGAGGCAGAACCGGGAGATTTTATTACCACAGCCCGTAAAGAGAAGAATGCAGACCGTTGGTTTATCGGTGCAATTACAGATGAAAATGCCCGCACCGCCACGATTGATTTGTCCCGTATTCCCCTTTCTGCCGGCAAATACTATGAAGCCACCATTTTTGCTGACGGAGAAGATGCTCATTGGGACGACAATCCCCAAAGTTATACCATTGCTACTCAGAAAATAGATTCTTCCACAGTGCTTCACATTCCACTTGCCCCGGGAGGCGGATGTGCCATTATTTTGAAGTTGTTGTAAATTTTAACCTTTTATCACTATGATTATACGCAATCCCATTTCCAGGGATGACTTACGAATAAAAAAGAGAGACCGAGTGCTAGAAATTGGCCCTGGTCATAACCCCTCTTTTCGTTCCAATGTCTTGGTAGAAAAATATCTTACCGACAATAGCAATCGCTGTGGCGATGTCCATATTTTCCCTCATCAGGAGATTATCAATGCCGCAGGAGAATCAATGCCTTTTAAAGATAAAGAATTTGATTATGTCATTGCCAATCAGGTGCTTGAGCACGCAGATGACCCTGCTCAATTTATCAGGGAGATGACACGGGTATCTAAAAGAGGCTATGTGGAGACACCGAGTCTGATAGGAGAATTTCTATTCCCCAAAGAGTCTCACAAATGGGTAATTCTTTATATCGACAACAAACTCGTCATATATGACAAGAAAAAGATGCCGGGCAATTACAAATGCGATTATGGTGAACTTTTTCTCAATTACCTCCCCTATCAATCTCTTCCATACAAGCTCTTATGCTATACTGAAGGAGACCTGATGATTAACAGGTGTGAGTGGCAAGATGATATTGACTTCATCGTCAATCCCACAGATGAGTACTATTTATCGTTCTTTACCAAAAAGTGGGACCGCGCTATGACTGAAAAGTTATTCCCTCCCCGCTCGTTCTCTTCCGAAATATGTCGCACAGATAAAGCTCTTCATCATATTTTCAAGACAAAAAGGATTTCCAAGTCTACCCCCAAAGCGATGCTTTTGGAAGAGTACCTTAAATCCAAATCCCACGATATTCATTAATAATACCCACAGCTTATGAATCATATTTTTTACCATCAGGTGATACAGCCTCTACTGCAGCAAATATCCGATAGACCCGATAACAACGCCTTCGTCATTGGTGGTAAATATTATTCATATAAAGAATTGGGAGAATGTATTTCGAAAATCAGACTACATCTCCATCAAGCTGATATCAAAGGTCACAATATATGTCTTGTGGTCAATGATGATATCGAGAGTTACGCCTCTGTTTTCGCCTTATGGATGGAGGGGAAAGCCTATGTCCCATTGCACCCTCACCAACCATTGGAAAGATGCTTGGATATCTTTCATCAAGTCAGTTCCACCTGTATCATTGATTCTTCCGCAGATTCAAGATATGATTCCAGTCTGACGATTGACACCTCCTCATTGGAGTTCTCGCTCCTCTTTCTAGATTGCGATGATGTCGTCCCCGATGAAGAGTTGGCTTATATATTATTTACTTCGGGGAGCACCGGGAGACCCAAAGGGGTCATGATTTCAAGATTGAATCTTGGCTCCTTTATGGATTCGTTCTGGAAGACAGGAATCCAAATCGATCACACTGACAGATGTCTTCAGTGTTTTGATTTGACATTTGATGTGTCGATACAATCATTTTTGGCCCCCCTGGTCAAAGGTGCTTGCGTATATACTATCCCTTCAGGGAGTATCAAATATGTGTCGGCCGCTTCACTGATTGATGAGGAATCTATTACATTTACAGCGATGGCTCCCTCCATGCTGCGTTATCTTAAGCCTTATTACGACGAGATAGATGCATTAAGTCTGAAAACATGTATTCTGACTGCTGAGGGATCTCCCCTATCATTGATTGAAGATTGGATTAAATGTGCCACTAATGTCGATTTATACGATTTTTACGGACCTACCGAAGCGACCATTTACTGCACATACTACAAATTGTCTCGAAAAGGATTCAATAAGACCTTGAATGGGATTGTCTCTATTGGCAGGCCAATGCCCAACATGTCAGCTATCATTGTTGATGAAAATCTCAACGAAGTCGCTGCAGGGGAGAAAGGAGAGCTTTTGATATCCGGCCCACAACTGGCCCAGGGTTATTTTGGAGACAAAGAGAAAACCGATAAATCATTTATCTATCTCGTCAGGAATGGAGTCAAAGAACGATATTATCACACCGGCGATTGGTGTGCAAAGGATGAAGATGGAGATATTATGTACTCGGGCCGGATAGACAATCAGGCCAAAATACAGGGTTTCAGAGTCGAATTAAGTGAGATAGAGTTCCATGCCAGGGAGTTCCTCACTAACATTAATGCCGTTGCCATTCCTTTCGAAAACAGCTCCGGTATTACAGAGATAGCATTATTCCTCGAGACATCTGATATGAGCACTGATAAACTTTATGAATACCTCAGGGATAAGATGCCCTCATACATGATTCCCACCCGCTTTTATTTTGAGAAGACTTTCCCATTGAACAATAATGGTAAAATAGATAAAAATCGACTTAAAGATTCTATTAGATAATGACTGATTATTTGGTTAGGAAGGCTTCATTGTGCGATATTAGCTTCTTAGTGGAAGCTATCATCGGTGCAGAGAAGAGTGGCACAGAGAGATGTGGGCTGGCCCTCCTTTTCAATTTGACAGAAGAACAATTAAAGAAAGTGCTCACTTCCATCTTAGAAGAAGATGTGGATGGATGTGAATATTCTTTAAGCAGTTTTTATGTTGTTGAAGACCAAAAACAAAAACTGTGCGCTGCACTGTCGGCATGGGTAGAAATGGAAAATGAAGATGGCGCGGAGTCAGCTTTCCTCAAATCCAATCTGCTTAATTATTATATCCCCAAGGAGAATATTAAAATAGGCTTTGACAGAGCAAACATCATCAGCGATATTCAGATTAAACGCACCCAGGGTGTTATTCAGATCGAGAATGTCTATGTGGCGAAAGACTCTCGAGGCAAGGGACTGCTCCATCTGCTATTATCGGGTGTAGCGTCAGATTATGACCGGCCATTGATGGATACACAAGTTTTTGGCAATAATGAAGCTGCGTTGAAAGCTTATGACAAATTGGGCTTTAAAGAGATACAAAGATACACTTCGTCCCAAATTGAGACGATGAAATATTTACCCGACAGGACTAAAATCTTATTGGAAAAACAAATAATACGATGAACAAAATCGACAGAAATTCTATTAAAGAGACCCTCACGGAGATATTCAGAAAGGTCTTTTCAGATGAGAAAATCGTAATAACCGATGCTATGTCAGCCAATGATGTGGCTAAATGGGATTCATTATCCCACATGCTGATGATTACAGCGGTTGAAGAGAAATTCGGCATCAAATTCAAATTGAAAGAGTTAAACAAACTTAAAACTGTAGGAGATTTACTTAACACCATAGAGAGCAAATTAGCCTAATCTCACCATGAGTTTTACTTCACTCCACTTTCTCATCTTCTTTCCCGTTATTTTGATATTATACAATTTAATACCTAATAACCTGAAAGTCATATTTTTACTCGTTGCAAGTTACCTCTTCTACATCAATCTTCAGCCCATTTATGCTGTTTTACTTTTGGGAGTGACAGTGTGTACTTATCTCTTCGCTAAGGGAATTGCACAAGTAAAAAGTGAAAAAAACAAAAAACTTCTCCTGAGCCTCGGTATCATTGTTGTCATCTTTCCCCTTTTCTTTTACAAGTATTTCGGTTTTATCAATGAATCCATCAATTCTCTGTTAGGATACTGGGGCATTGGTTTTTCCCTCCCGACTGTCAAATATCTGTTACCCATCGGTATTTCATTTTACACATTTATGGCCATTGGCTATCTTGTAGATGTATATAATGAGACGATCGAATTTCAAAAGAATTTCTTTTCGACAGGTTTGTTTTTATCCTTCTTCCCTATCATATTATCAGGCCCCATTGAGAGGTCAGATCACTTTTTCCCCCAGTTGGAAAGATTGACCAACAGTAAATCTGAAGATTTAGTGGCCGGTGCACGGATGATGCTGTGGGGTTATTTCATGAAATTGTGCGTAGCTGATCGTTTGGGTCTTTATGTAGATGCTGTTTATAATAATGTCCTCAATCACAGTGGTACTACATTGGCATTCGCTTCCATTCTTTATCCCTTCCAGGTATATGCAGATTTGGGTGGATATTCTCTGCTAGCCATCGGCGTGGCCAGGTGTATGGGCATTAACATCATTGAGAACTTCAAGAGACCTTTTTTTGCTACATCCATGTCAGAATTTTGGCGCAGATGGCACATTTCATTAATCAAATGGCTGACCGATTATATCTACACCCCCCTATCATTTTGTTTCAGGCGTTGGAAAATCTGGGGAATATTCGCTGCACTGCTATTGACTTTCCTCATTAGCGGTATATGGCACGGAGCTGCCCTGACATTTATCTTCTGGGGACTGATTCAAGGTGTCTATTTATGTATTGATGCTGCGACACACAACAGACGTTCGATTTTTGAAGAAAAACACCACCTCACCAAGAAATGGTGGTGGATAGGATTAACCTCATTGATAGTATTCTTGCTATTTGCTTTTTCACAAATATTTGGCATTTCTGACAGTATCGGTCAGGCATATCAGGTGATAACAAAGATATTCTCAGACAAAGGAGATCTGTTTATAGATTTGAACACTTTGCTCAACGGACTCATTTGTCTGTTTATTCTCTTTATAAAAGACTTTCTCGACGAATTTTCAAGCAAAAAGTACTTTACAGAATCAAAGAATTCTGCAGTCAGGTATTTCGCTTTCTCCGCTATGATAATCCTTATCATCATTTTCGGAGTATTTGATGGTAATCAGTTTATTTATTTTCAGTTTTAATTATGAAGTCACTTGTTAAGGGGATTTTAGCTGTATTGGTAATAACATTGGTTCTCGACCTTGCTTTCGGCACTTCGCTTCGTTACCTTTACCGACATTCTACTTCAGTTGATGCCAAGAAATTGTGTGATGTCACATATTCCATTGATGCTCCTGTCTTGTTTATGGGAAGTTCGAGATGTCATCACACCTACATACCGAGAATTATTAGTGACTCCATTCACAAAGAGATCTTCAATGCAGGACTTTGGGGGATGAGAAATATATATTTCCAATATGGGTTGCTATGCAATATCCTCGAAAGATACACTCCTGAGACTATATGCTATGAAGTTCACCCGGGGGACTATATGGTGACTCCCTATTCCGGGATTGAGAAGTCTGCATCGCTATGTCCGTTCGTTCACCTCAGCGATGGATGTGATGAGATTTTGAAACTTGGAGGGTACTATTATCTCTGTCTGATGTCGAGAACATATAGATATAACAGCGAATTCCCCCGCTTGGTTTTAAGAAACATAGTCAATGAAAATGAGGATGAAGATGGTTTCCTAAAATTAACCAACACATTGGATACCAATAAAGTACCCGTCGTTTATGAATCGATGCCTTCGGAGATAGATACTCTCAAACTGCAGTATCTGCATAAGTTCGTTGAGAAATGCAAAGAGAAAGGCATTCAGTTGATATTGATTCAATCTTCTCAATTTTACCCCGATACTTCAAATACTCAACAATTTGACATTCCGAACGAAATATCAAAACGCTACGACTTGCCTTTCATCAATGATTATTATTCAGAAGATTTTTACCTGAGACCGGAATTGTTTTCAGATTTGGGCCATTTCAATGAACAGGGAGCTATACTTTTTTCACAAAAAATAGCAGGTCAGCTTAAACATTTCATCAAATGAAAAAACCTTATTATTTACTGATTCTCTTATTAGTAGCACTGAGTTGTCAGTCACATTATCAGGGGAAAGAGATAATTGCCATACCTGTGTACGGACAGAGTCTTGCTCTGGGAGAAGAAGCTGTGAGAGTTACAGATTTTGACTCACTTGTCATAGTCGGCAATGACAGAATCGTTACTGAGAATCTTGACACCAAATTTGGTTTTTTTTCTGAAAACGAATTGAAACAATGGGGCAAGAAACTTGTTAAATATGATAAACGGTCTTTTGAGTTGTCTCTCTATGGGATGTCTGAATATATTACTCAACACACCGATAATCAAAACCTTATCCTTTGCATATTCCCTGGAGGAAAGGGAGCCAGCAACATTGACCTCATGTCGAAGGGGACTAAACCTTATAATAAATTTCTCAAGGAGATTGCTAAAGCCTGCAAAAAGGCAAAACGCGATAGATCTTCCTTCTCAGTCCCGATGATATGCTTTATGCAGGGAGAGACTGATGTTACTCACAACTATAACAAAGAGAATTATAAAGACCTTTTGTTGAAACTGAGAAAAGACTTGAGCGATGACATTCAAGCCATTACCCATCAGGATGATGAAGTAATCTTTATTTGTTACCAGACCAACAGTCTTTCTCTCTCAAAAGATTTCGACAGCGATTCATTTAATTGCGAAAGCACTATTATTCCTCAATCACAGCTCGAGATAATCAGAGATTGCACCTTATTTGCAGCGAGCGGTCCCACATATCCCTACTCAGTAGTGAAAGGAAGAGTCCATCTCGACGGAGTTTCTCAGAAAAGATTAGGTTCACTTGCCGGCCTTACGGTAGTGCGATTGCTTAATGGAGAGAGTTCCAATGGTCTTATTCCGAGCGCCATCGAAAAAATCGGCCCTACCTCCATTGCCATTCGCTTTGATGTGAAATATCCTCCTCTTTGTTTTGATA
>CAYMAX010000029.1:0-17712 GCA_964388595.1 uncultured Muribaculaceae bacterium | reverse complement strand
ACAGGAAGGAAGGAACATGGGGCAGAGGATCGAAAAAGACGAAGAATTGCGCGAGATGGCCAAAGAAGAAGTCGCTTCGATAGAGGAACAGATACCATCTAAAGAGGAGGAAATAAAGTTATTGCTTATTCCCAAGGATCCTCAAGACGACAAAAATGCAATTATGGAGATTAGAGGTGGAGCAGGAGGGGATGAGGCTGCTATTTTTGCCGGAGATCTTTTCAGAATGTATGCTAAGTTTGTAGAGAGAAAGGGTTGGAAGCTTGAGATTACAAGTCAGTCGGAAGGAGCATCTGGAGGGTTCAAAGAGGTGATATTCAAAGTGTCCGGTCAAGGAGTCTATGGTATATTAAAATATGAAAGCGGAGTTCATCGCGTGCAGCGAGTGCCTCAGACTGAGACTCAGGGAAGAGTTCATACTTCAGCTGCTTCAGTGGTGGTACTTCCCGAAGCTGACGAATTTGATGTGGAGTTAAATATGAATGATATCAGAAAAGATACTTTCTGTTCATCAGGTCCTGGAGGTCAATCGGTCAATACCACATACTCTGCCATCAGACTTACTCACATCCCGACAGGTCTCGTGGTACAATGTCAGGATGAAAAATCTCAAATCAAAAACTACGACAAGGCTCTCGGAGAGCTCAGAACACGTCTGTATAATCTTGAATATGAGAAATATCTCAATGAGATGTCCAAGAAACGCAAGACTATGGTCTCTACAGGAGATCGTTCTGCCAAGATTCGTACTTACAATTATCCCCAATCAAGAGTCACTGACCATCGTATCAACTATACGATGTACAATCTTCCAGTCTTTATGGATGGTGCCATCCAAGAGGTGATAGACCAGCTCCAGGTGGCAGAAAATGCCGAAAGACTCAAGGAATAATCGTGTCAGTTACTGAGTAAATATCCCCCTTCATCACCACCTTCGGGCCCCAGCTCGATGATGTTGTCTGCAGCACGGATGATGTAGGGATTGTGTTCTACCACCACAATTGTGTGTCCGTGGTCAAGCAGGGCATTGAAAGAATTCAAAAGTTTTTCGATGTCGTGAAAATGGAGCCCTGTAGTAGGTTCGTCGAAAATAAAAAGGGTGGATGCAGATTCTTCTCCCAGAAAAGATGCAAGCTTCACTCGTTGACTTTCACCTCCGCTTAAGGTACTGCTGCTCTGTCCGAGTCTGATATAATTGAGCCCTACATCTTGAAGAGGACGAAGTTTTTGGGCTATGCGAATGGAAGATGGTTCATCTATCGAAGAAAAGAACTCAATAGCTTCATCTACACTCATGTCGAGCACATCACTAATGTTCTTGCCGTGATATTTTACTTCCAGAATGTCGGGAAGAAACCGTTTGCCGCCGCAAGATTCGCAAGTCATGGTAATGTCTGCCATAAATTGCATAGGTATCTTCACCGTGCCTTCCCCTTGACATTCAGGGCATCTTCCTCCATCTATATTGAAAGAAAAATGTGAATGACCATATCCGTTGAGTTTGGCGTATGGCTGGTCTGAAAACACTTTACGTATGTCGTCGTACACTTTGAGGTATGTGACGGGATTGGAGCGTGAATTTTTACCAATGGGATTTTGGTCGACATATTCTACAGATGATATTCTTCCCAGGTCACCGCGCAATTCTGAAAAAGAGCCCGGCTTAGGACCAAATTTGTTGATATGACGGAATAGGGCGGGGTAAAGGATGTCTCCTACCAAAGATGATTTACCCGACCCACTGACTCCTACGACAGCAGTCATAACTTTCAATGGAAATCTGACATCGATGTTTTTAAGATTATTTTCACAAGCTCCACACACTTCTATGGAATATTTGGAGTGGCGTTTTTCTGTTGTGATAGGTATAGACTTCTTACCGAGCAAGTATTGAAGGGTAAGAGACTGAGGATAGGACTTAAGAAGAGTGTTCGCAGCCCTGGATGTGATATTTGTTGCAGGGGGAGGACCCTGATAGACGATTTCCCCTCCGTTGATACCTGCAAGTGGTCCAATATCTATCAGATAGTCTGCAGCTCTGATAATATCTTCATCGTGCTCTACGACAATTACTGTATTGCCTATGTCTCTCAGTCTTTTGAGAACAGATATCAGACGGGCGGTGTCTCGGGAATGAAGTCCGATACTCGGTTCGTCGAGAATGTACATAGAGCCGGTCAGGGAATTGCCTAATGTGCTGACAAGGTGAATTCGTTGGCTTTCTCCACCGCTAAGTGTGTTGCTGGCTCGATTTAAAGTGAGGTAGGAGAGGCCTACATTTTCGATGTATTCGAGTCTCTGATTAATCTCAATTATCGCTTTCGAAGCTATGGAACGCTCATATTCGGTAAGAGTCAGAGTATCGAAGAACGAACGCAGATTATGGATGCTCATATCCATAAGCTCCGCTATATTTTTACCACCGATTTTGACATATAACGATTCTTTACGAAGTCTCGAACCATGGCAGTCACGGCAGATGGTCTTGCCGGAGTAGCGGCTCAGCAGATATTTGTTCTGGATTTTGTAACGTTTGCTTTCGATTTCCTTGAAAAATGGCAAGATGCCTGTAATGTCTTGATTGCCCTTCCAGAGTAAATCTTTCTCTTCTTGAGACAGGTCGTGATAGGGTTTATGTATGGGAAAATGGTATTTCTCGGCATTTAATACCACTTCATTTTTGAAATATTGCATTACATCTCCTTTCCAACAGGCGATGGCATTTTGATAGACTGATAAAGCCTGATTGGGTATCACGAGCTCTTCATCAATACCGATAATCTTCCCAAATCCTCCGCAGGCAGGACAGGCTCCGAGAGGATTGTTGAAGTTAAAAAGCCACTCCTGTGGCTGTTCGAACAGGATGCCATCAGATTCGAAAATGTTGGAAAAAGGGCGTATTCTGAGTCCTTTGTCATCCTGAAAGATGCATTGGATATATCCGTTGCCACGTTCAAATGCGGTGTTGATGGAGTCAGTGATGCGGGTCAGAGTATCATCATCTATATTTTCACTCTCTTTTAAAGAGATTCTGTCCACCAGAAGATAGATTTTCGGGTCTGAAAATTGGTCAATTTTGGAAAGTACTGTATCAATTTTCTCTATTGAATATGAGTGATTGTCGGGTATGATACAGACTCTATTGTATCCCTGTTCCTTGAGTTCAAGCAGCCGTTCGATACGATATGACTTCTCTTCCCATTTGATGTTGGCAAGCAGAAGCAGCATGCTCTCTTTGTCGTGTGGTGCTGCTGAAACCTCCCGGATATAATTCAATACAGATTGAGATGTGTCACAAGCCACCTCCCGGCCACTGACAGGTGAATATGTCCTGCCTATTTTCGCGAACAAAATTCTAAGATAGTCGTAGATTTCTGTCGAAGTGCCGACGGTGGAGCGGGGGTTGCCTGTGCTTACACGTTGTTCGATAGCGATGGCAGGGGGAATTCCTGAGATATCTTCAACTGCAGGTTTGGACATTCTGCCCAGAAATTGACGTGCAAAGGATGATATGCTTTCAGCAAATCTTCTTTGTCCTTCGGCAAAAAGAGTATCGAAAGCGAGCGAAGATTTCCCTGACCCGGAGATGCCGGTAATTACGACAAATTTATCCCTTGGAATATCTAAGCTGATATTCTTGAGATTATTGACGGCTGCCCCTTTTATATGTATGAAATTATCGCTATCCATTGGTTGTTCTGACTACATTTGATACACCTTTGGTCTTTTTTATGGCAGAGACTATCTTGTCGAGTTGTTGGTTGTTGGCTACAAGCATCTGGATGAGCACACAGTAATCGCCCTGATTTTTACCTTCCATTTGAACAATACTTGAAGAACGGAGAGTGGCGTAAAAATTATTGATAGTACCCAGCACTGCAGTATAAACCGAGGGTGCATCGACTATAACTTTGATAGATGTCTGAAAGTTTTCAAGAGATGTGTCTTCTCTCCATCTCACTTTCACTATGCGATAGGGGTAGTTCTGAATCAATCTTGCAGCGTTGGGACAAGACATTCTGTGAATCTTGACTCCCTCTTTGACAGAGACGAATCCAAACACTTCATCTCCGAATATGGGATTGCAACACTTGGCCATCTTGTACCCGAGTCCACCCAACTTGTCGTTTATTATCAACACATTGGTAGGAGAGTTTTTGGTTTTGATCCTGGTAACGGACGGGTCTGCTTTTTTCTCCGTGACAGCAATGTGGGACTTACTTGAAAGATAATCTTTGATTTCAGAAGTATCTATAAGACTATTTCCTATCTGTGCAAAGAGCTCATTGATGCTTTTGAGCTTATATTTCTTGCATAAGTTCATCAAGTCTTCATCACTGATCTCCATTTTCCAATTCTTGAGCCTTCTTTCGAGAAGCTCTTTCCCGGTTTGAGATTGTTTTACCTCCTCTTCTTTGAGCTTCTGTTTGATTTTGTTCCTTGCTTTGGAACTTACTACGAAGTTGAGCCAATCGGGTGAAGGCTTTTGATTTTTATTGGAGAGAATGGATACAGTGCTGCCGGTAATAAGTTTTTCTCTGATGGAGACAGGTTTACCCCCAATGAGAGCTCCGGAACATTTCAATCCGAGATTGCTATGGATGCTGAAAGCAAAGTCAAGGACACAGGCGTTGGCAGGAAGTCGTTTCAATTCTCCTTCCGGTGTGAATACAAATACTTCGTTGCGTCGATACAGAGCGGCATCTTCGTAACTGCTTTCACTATTGTTTTCAAGTGCGGTTCTCACCGAAGAAAGCCATAGAGAAAGACTATTGTCGTTTTTTATCCCTTTGTAAGACCAGTGAGAAGCGAGTCCGTTCTCAGCTATATTATCCATACGGGTGGTTCTTATCTGCACCTCTACACTATTGCCTTCTTTGTCAGAGACGGTGGTGTGGAGGGATTCATAACCGTTGGCTTTAGGTTTATCTATCCAGTCTCTGAGCCGGGAAGTGTCTGGAGTGTATTCTTCGGTCACGAGTGAATATACTTTCCAGCAGAGTGCGTGTTCTTTTTCTCTATTGGGCTCGGTATCGATGATAATCCTGATGGCAAAGACATCATGAACCTCTTCAAAAGGTATGTTTTGCTTCATCATCTTCTTCCAGATAGAGTATGCTGTCTTGGTACGGCTCTTGATGGTAAAGTGAATGCCTTCTTTCTCAATTTTTCTGACGAGAGGCTCCATAAATGATCTGGTAAAGGAGATTCTTTCGGCTTCAGATGCTGATAACATATTTGTTATCATCCTATATTTTTCGGGTTCGGTAAACTTAAAGAACAGGTCTTCTAACTCACTTTTTACCCTGTAGAGGCCCAGCTGGTGGGCAATAGGAATATATAACAAAATTGTTTCTGTGGCCTTTTTTTCTTTGGAAGCAGCAGGGAGAAGGTCGATGTTTCTCATCACGTCAAGCCGGTCTGCAAGTTTGATGATGGTGACCCTCGGGTCTTTAGAATATGAGACAATCAATCGTTTATAATTGTCAGCTTCAAGGTTGGTGTCACGAGGATTGATGGCTGCAATCTTATTGAGACTCAGTGCGATGTTGATGACCTCATCAGAAAAAGTCCCTTTCGGTATCTTTGTCATCAGTTCAGGATTGAACCTGATGCTCTCGTGGAGGAAAATGGCGACAATTGATTCGTACCCAAGGCCGACATCCTGAGCTATTATCTTGGCCACTCCCAGAGGGTGTTCGATAAAAGGATGCTTGTTCTCTCGAACCTTCCCCATCAGGGCCTCCTTAGCGAACGTGTAAGCATTCTCTATGACGCTCTTTTCTTCGGGAGAATAAAAGGCCAGAATCTCATTTAATATGTCGTTTCCTTCGTTCAATGTTCTAATTTTTTGAGTTCGTTCATCTCATCTCTGTACTTGGCTGCTCTGAGAAAATCGAGTTCTTTGGCAGCTTTTTCCATCTTGCTGCGAGCAGTGTCAATGGCTGCCAGCAGTTGTTTGGGGCTCATTTTGGCCAGTATCGGTTCGTCAGCAATGTATTTGCTCATCAATTCTTCATCTTCTACAGGATATTTGTTATGAGCCACTAATGTGCTCTTGATGGGATTGTGTATCTGAGTAGGGGTGATATGATGTGCTTTATTATATTCCTGTTGTTTGGCTCTTCTTCTGTTGGTCTCATCTATGGTGCGCTGCATGGAACCGGTGATGGTGTCTGCATACATTATGACAAGACCATTCAGATTTCGTGCCGCACGTCCTGCTGTCTGTGTAAGTGACCTGTCGGAACGGAGAAATCCCTCCTTGTCGGCATCAATAATGGCCACTAGAGAGACACTTGGCAGGTCCAAACCCTCACGAAGAAGGTTGACGCCCACAAGAACATCAAATCGTCCTGCCTTAAAATCTTCAAGTATCTCTACTCTTTCGAGGGTTTCTACCTCTGAATGGATGTAACGGGTGCGTATTCCTCTCTTGGTAAGAAATTTCTCCAATTCTTCTGCCATTCTCTTGGTGAGAGTAGTGACAAGCACCCTCTCGTCTTTGACGGAGCGTTTTTCTATCTCTTCCATGAGGTCATCTATCTGATTTTTGGAAGGACGAACTTCTATGGGGGGGTCCAGCAGCCCGGTCGGTCTTACTATTTGCTCCACGATCAGCCCCTGAGAGGCTTTAAATTCGTAATCACCAGGTGTGGCACTCACAAACACCTTCTGGTGAATAATCTCCTCAAATTCTTCAAATTTGAGCGGTCTGTTATCGGCTGCCGCCGGAAGACGGAATCCATATTCTATCAGAGTCTCTTTCCTGGAACGGTCTCCTCCGAACATTGCCCTGACCTGAGGGAGTGTGACGTGGCTTTCATCGATGAAAGTGATGAAGTCTTGGGGGAAATAGTCAATCAGGCAAAATGGTCTCTGTCCTGCTTTCCTTCCGTCAAAATAGCGGGAATAATTTTCAATGCCGGGGCAGTAACCGAGTTCTTTAATCATCTCGATATCATATTCCACTCTCTTTTTGAGTCGGTTGGATTCGTGATACTTTCCTATACTGTTGAAATATTCACACTGCGTCACGAGGTCATCCTGTATCTGTGAGATACCGAGTTTGGTGCGCTCTTTGGTGGTGACAAATATATTGGCAGGGTAGATAGATATCTCATCAATATGGTCTGTGGTGGCTCCTGTGAGTGGGTCAATGAGTTCGATGCTCTCTATCTCATCTCCAAAGAACAGCACTCTGCATCCGCTGTCTACGTATGCCAGGTATATGTCAATGCTCTCCCCACGTACTCTAAATGTGCCACGTTTGAACTCGATATCGTTGCGGGAGTAGAGAGCATCCACGAGTCGATAAAGTAATTTGGTGCGACTTATCTTGTCTCCGATTTTCAGAGTGATGGTGTTGTTGTGAAAATCCTGAGGATTGCCTATGCCGTAGAGGCAGGAGACACTTGAGATGACGATAATGTCGCGTCTTCCAGAAAGAAGAGCGGAAGATGCACTCAGGCGGAGCTTTTCTATCTCATCATTGATGCTGAGGTCTTTTTCGATATATGTATCTGTGACGGGAAGATAAGCCTCTGGTTGGAAGTAGTCATAGTAGGAAACGAAATATTCCACGGCATTGTCGGGGAAAAATGTCTTGAATTCCCCATAAAGTTGTGCCGCAAGAGTCTTATTGTGACTTAATATGAGGGCCGGTCTCTGAAGTCTTTCTATCACATTGGCCATAGTGAAAGTCTTGCCCGAGCCAGTGACACCGAGGAGTGTGAGAGCGTCTGCTCCCCCTTCCATGGCAGTACACATCTGTTCGATGGCTTCAGGCTGGTCACCGGTAGGTTGATATGGTGATGATAATTTGAAAGGCATCGTCGCTTAACTTACAATAGCATTGTAAAATAGAAAACCAATAAAGTCCGTTTCTTTAACACCGGGTAAGATATGATGTTTTCGTCATCAGTAATCTTGAAAGTATGTTTGTGAAAGCCTGAGGTGAACAGAAGAGAGGGAATCCCTGCATCTGCAAAAGATATCTGGTCTGAAAGTCTGTAGTAAAGTTCCGTGAAGTTATCGCTGCCGTAGAAAGTATAGTCAACATCGAGGTGGAGATTGTAAAACTTATTGCACAACCCGATCTTACCGCGGTCATTGTGGTGCAGAGTCTTCTCTCCCAGCACGATTACATAGTTGGTGTCGCTATCGTGAACAGGCTCCAACACAGTCCCTATCTGGTCCATATTTATGGAGCAAATGATGTTTTTCTTCGGAATCTTGAGATTATTCACAAAGTACTGAGAGCCCAACATCCCAGGCTCCTTGGCATCGTAGGCCACGAAAATGATATTTTTGTCGGGACCCATCTTGGCCTTTCTCATGGTTCCGAACAGTTCGGCGAGATTGAGCAGGGCAGTGACTCCGGAGGCATTGTCATCAGCGCCATTGTAAACGAAACCATTGATGGTCCCGATATGGTCATAATGAGCACCGATAATGACATATTGGTCTGAAGGAATGGTACTTGAGACCATACCAACGATATTGGTACCTCTATGTACAGAGTCCAATGGGAAGAGTTGAATATAATATCCGTCGTAAGGCTGCAGCCCGTAGCTTTCGAATTTATTTTTGATGTACCTTCCCACTAACTGATTGCCCATCGTGCCGGAGGCGCGCCCTCTGGTGCAGTCGTCGCTGATGTATGAAAGGATAGTGGCCTGTTTTTTGGGGTAGATAATCTGCTCAAACATAGAGTAGGGACCCAATGTACGATTCCCCTGCGCTATGGAATAGGGGGAAGAGAGAAAAAGTATTGATATTAAAAAAACAAAAAATCTCAATGTTTGCACTATCTTTGTTGGGCAAAATTACTCTTTTTTGATGATAGAATGAAAATGCTGAAGAAATTATTGAGGATTATAATTATTTACATCCCATTGTCTCTTATAGCTCTCTCATTGATATGGGTTATGATACTCAGATGGGCTCCAGTCAAATATACTCCTCTTATGGCCATTCGTTCTCGTCAATTTAAGGAAGATGTCCATTATAAACGTCACAACACTTGGAAACCGATAGATGAGATCTCTATCAATCTTGTCTCTGCAGTTATTGCTTCTGAAGACAATACTTTCCTGACGCACAGTGGATTTGACTGGAAAGAAATTCATATTTCTGTCGAAGAGAATAAAGAGGGGAAAAGGTTGCGTGGGGCGAGTACCATTTCCCAACAGACTGCCAAAAACGTATTTCTCATCCCCAACCGCAGCTGGCTGCGAAAAGGTCTTGAGACTTATTTTACTTATGCCATAGAGGTGCTGTGGGGTAAAAAACGGATTATGGAAGTGTATCTCAACGTAGCGGAGATGGGAAAGGGAATTTATGGTGCAGAGGCTGCTTCTTCGTTGTTTTTTTATAAACCTGCTTCCAAACTCACGAGATATGAATCGGCTCTGATAGCCTCTTCTCTCCCTTCTCCTCTGAAACGTAATGTGGGCAAGCCCTCATATTATATGGAAAAAAGGGCATACGAGATAATGGAGCTTATGTCAATGATAGAATATAAAGGCTGGGATGATGTGTTTAAAGAGAAGAAATAGATTAGTTGCGTTCATCGTCCTTATACTGACATTTACATCTGCAAGTGCTCAGTATGATATCAATCAGTTTTTCTATAGGGGACGTCAATCTCTCATAGAGGGGAAATATGCCAATGCCATAGATAATTTCAATATTATGCTTCGTCTGGATGATTCACAGTACGAAGCCTATTTTTTCAGAGGCATTGCCAAATACAATCTTGGTGATTTTGTCGGTGCTCAGCTCGATTTTGATGCCACCATCACCCTCAATCCCATTTATACTCCCGCTTATCACTATCGTGCCATCGCCCTGAGCCGCATAGGCAAATATGACCTGGCCCTTAAGGACTTGGAGGAGGCAGTGGATTTGCGGCCGAGCTACACAGGACTCTATTTCAGCAGGGGTGTCACCTATTTTCTCTCTCAGCAGTTCGACAAGGCGATAGATGATTTCAATAGATTTATCAGGGCCGAGCCGAGGGAAGCTGATGCCTATCTCAACAGGGGTGCTTCCTATCTTTTCATTGGTGACACCGTCAAAGCTCTAAATGACTACAACAAAGCCATTACTCTCAATAAATTTGAGTCTGAGGGATATGTTCGCCGTTCCCGTATCTATCAGCTGCAGCATAACACAAACCTCGCCATTTCGGACCTTGATATGGCTGTTCACCTCGATACCACCAATACTTTTGCATATTTCAACAGAGCACTTTTGAGATATGACAATAAAGATATCTATGGTTCGCTCTCCGACCTTAACAAAGTGCTCTCAATAGAGCCTGGGAATGCCCTTACTCTCTACAACAGAGCTCTCATCCGTGCACAGATAGGAGACTACAACAATGCATTGGACGACTATGACCGCGTCATAAACATCAACCCCAACAATGTGCTTGCATACTTCAACCGTGCTGCCGTTTTTCTCGAATTGGGGCGTTACAGGGATGCCATGGATGATTATTCGCAGGCTATCAACCTTTATCCCGATTTTGCAAATGCTTATATGAACCGTTCTTATGTGAAGAACAAATTGGGACAATTCAATTCTGCACAGCAGGATTACAATATTGCACAGCAAAAGGTTAAAATCTACCAAATGGCGAGCGCAGACAGCACTAAGAAGGGGATGTTCTCTGACACTACCAAGAAATACGACCGTCTCCTCGCCCTCGATGCTGACTTTGCAAAGACCAACTTCAACGATGAATTGTTGCAGAACAGGAGCATCGATATCAGGCTCAAACCTCTATTCCGCTTTGTCCCATCCTTATCTGACGATAGCCCCTCTGCTCCTGCGGCACTTCTCAGAAAATATGAAAATGCGAAGTTGGATAAATTTGTGGCCTCAGTCCCTGTGAAAGTTGAACTCTCCGCTCGGGACAACATTCCCGCTGCCGCTGATAACAGCAGGGTGATAGATGTACTCAACAAGGATTTGAAAGTCAACAGAGACGATAAGAAATACTTTGCCAAAGCTGTTCTCGAATCGGAAAACAAACAATTCAATACTGCACTTGCTTGCTATTCTGACGCCATCTCCATAGACCCCAATCAGATGTTCTATTATATCAACAGGGGAGTGTTACAGTCAGAAATGATAGATTTCATCTCTTCCATCGAGAATAATGTTCAGGTACTGACTCTCGACAATGCCGGTACCACACGTGCACGTGTTCAGGATAAGAGCTCTCGCAGTTATGATTATACTGCTGCCATACACGATATGAAGAAGGCCGTCAATCTCGACCCTTCGTTCCCATACTCTTACTACAATCTTGGTAATCTTTACTGCCTCTCCAATGACCTTCCTGAGGCTATTGTTCAATATTCTCAAGCTATCAAACTCTATCCCAACATCGGAGAAGCCTACTACAACCGAGGTCTCGTGCTCATATATCTCAAAGACAAAGAGAAGGGGTGCATAGACTTAAGCAAAGCAGGGGAGCTTGGCATTTCAGATGCCTACAGCGTTATCAAGAAATATTGTAAGGCAGAAAACTAAGAGTTTATTTTTTCTTTTTATCAGACCTGAGCCTTGAGGCCGAGATAACCATCGCTTCATCTCGGGCGATGTAGCGCATGGCAATGAAAGTGAGAATGGCTGCTACAATGGGAAAGACAGCAGTGACGGAGAACACCGTATTTGGCTCGCGAGTGAAAAACTTGACTGCCAAAAAGATTTGAAATCCTATGAGGATCAATGTGTTGAGATTGCACAATCTGATTTGCAATACCCTTTTTTTGAAATAACAGATAGTAGTAATACAGACTACACAGGAAACGAGAATCAGTACTATCGAAGTATAATCTTTGTAGTACATCAGAGTTTCGTTGTTGACAGTGTGATACATAGGGGTGAAAATCATCGAAATCATCAAGCCGGCTGCTGCCAATAAAAACAATGTCTGAATTCTTTGAAGCATATCTTTTGTGTTTATTAGGGGCAAAAGTAGAATTATTTTTCTAAATTTGGGTTTTAATTTAAGGAGATATGGGAGCAATAGCATCATCAGAATTAATAATCAACAGTGACGGTTCGATATTTCATCTTCATCTCAGACCGGAAGAGTTGGCTGACAACATCATATTGGTAGGGGACCCGGGTCGTGTAGAATTGGTTGCATCTTTTTTTGAATCGCGCGAAGTAGAGAAGTCCTCACGTGAATTTCATACCATCACAGGTAAATATCACGGCAAAAGAATATCTGTCATTTCCACAGGCATAGGGTGTGATAATCTCGATATAGTTATGACCGAGCTGGATGCTTTGGCCAATATCGATTTTGCCACCCGCACCATCAAAAAGAATTTGAAGCATCTCACTATACTTCGTATCGGCACCTCCGGAGCCATCCAGCCTGATATCCCATTGGGAAGTTATGTATTTTCTCATGTCTCAGTAGGCTTTGATGGTCTGATAAACTGGTATGCCGACAGGGAGCAAGTGGCCGATAAGAAGCTTGAAGAAGCCTTCTTGGAGCAGGTAAGGTGGGACAAACATCTTCCGATACCATATTTTGTCAAAGCCAGCGACAGACTCATCTCACTTTTTGAAAAAGATACCGTGAAAGGGATGACCATCTCGGCTTCAGGATTTTATGGTCCGCAATGCAGGATTTTGCGCCTCGGCTTGGCCCTTCCCCATCTTATGGAAGATCTTGAGAAGTTCCGCTGTGACGGGTTTAAAATCACCAATTTTGAGATGGAGAGTTCCGCACTTGCCGGCATGTGTGCCCATTTCGGGCACGATGGAGCTACTGTCTGCCTGATAATCGCCAACAGGCATATCGGGGAGAGTAATTCCAATTATCCTCCCTTGATGAATAAACTCGTTAAAATGTCTCTGGACAGACTTACTGTTTGATAAAATGAGTGTCGATTCTGAATTATTATCTATTGTATCCCTTCTGGAGGACAGAGATGAATCGGTAGTAAACGGAATTAACGAAAGAATGATGGAGCGTGGTGCTTCTGTACTTTCTGACCTTTCCGAGATAATGAACGAGGAAAAGTCAATATCAAAACGTAAGGATATTGCAGAAAAAATCGCTTATTTATCCCGTGAGTTCACATTGAAGGCCCTGGAGCGGGAAGGCAGTCTTGAATACCCAGATTTTATAAAAAGTATTCTGCTGATCAATAAACTGATAATAACGGATATTGATTGCGATGGTTTCAATGATTTCCTGCAAAAAATATCATCAATTATTTCTAGTGAGATAGCAGAAGAGAAAACTTCAGTCGAAAAGGTAGAACTTTTTAATGTGCTCTTTTTTTCAAGATTCGATATAAGTCAATCCAGAAATCCTGATCCAGAAGAGATCACATCCCTGATAGTTTGTGTTCTTGATAGTGGATATGGAGATTACGTACCTATTCTTATCACATATTTCATGGTGGCCCTTTATACCGGGATGAATATTTATCCTGTCTTTTACACAGGAGGAATTATACCATCCTATATTGAAAATGGCAAACCTCTTTTCTATATCAATCTGTCCCTTCAAGGAAAGATAGTTCATCAGGATGATTTCCTAAAGATGTGTAAGTCAGACGACTTGGATGTCAATAATTTAAAACTCGAAGTCAGAGATACGAGTGTACTTATCACCATGTATCTCGAATATCTTCACATTATCTATTCTTCTTTGAGAGATTGGGATAAGGTGTCACTTGTCATTAAAGCTATCTCCTTCTTTCCTGAAGAACATTTTGAAAGGTACAATGAGGAAGAGGAGGAAGAATAACCTATTTACATGCCTTAAGAAGAGCCTGGACAGGGTGGAGTGCAATTACCCCTGTGCCGTCAAATATCTGTTGACGACATGAAGTCCCCGGTGCGCAGACTATCACATTTGTCTTCTCTGAAGGAGAGTGACCTGCGGCTTGTCTGACAGCAGGGAATAGTGTCAGTTCGCCGACAGCCATAGAAAAATCATAATGTTCCTTCTCGTATCCGAATGAACCTGCCATACCGCAACATCCAGATGGGATAATATGGATTCTATAATGTTTGGGCAGGGAGAGCATTTGGGCAGAAGCCTCGATACCTATGAGAGATTTCTGATGGCAATGGCCATGAAGGTAGATCTCTGCCTCTGAGTCTGAGAAAGAGTCAGAAGATATGTGCCCCCGTTTCATCTCCCTGACTATGAATTCGTCATATAGAAGAGAATTGGCAGCCAAAGACAATGCATCCTTCTTCATTTCTTCAGGGACCAGATCGGGATATTCATCCCTGAATGAAAGGATGGCAGATGGTTCAATACCCACCAACGGAGTATCTTCTGTGATAATATCTTTCAAGGCTTTTACATTGTCGATAGCAAGGTGACGGGCCCTCTTGACCATTCCCTTGGAGATGGCTGCCCTTCCGCTTTCGAAATGGCGTGGGATGACTACTCTGTAGCCCAATTTGTTGAGGAGAGATACGAAATCTTTTCCTACCTGAGTGTCTTGAGCAGTAGTAAATTCGTCTGCAAAAAGGTAAACCATTTTATCTCCGGAGGGAGAAGCTCCATTGACTTTTCTGATAAATTTCCTTCCTGCGTCCTGTCCGAGAGTAGGAATACTTCTCTGCGGTGCGAATGAGATTATTTTCTTGATGATTCGAGAGGAAAAAGACCAGGATGCGAAGAAATTGTAGAGATGGGGGACCAAAGAGCCCAATCTCATGAAAGAAGAGACATTGGCCACCATCATCGTTCTCAATGGCACTCCGTGAATATCATAATAATGTTGGAGAAATTCTGCTTTGAATCGAGTCATATCCACATTGGATGGACATTCACTTTTACATCCTTTACAGGAAAGGCAGTATTCGAGGATATTGTAGATTTCAGGGCTGTCGAAAGGTTTCTTGAAGTCGGAGGGGTGTGTGAGCAACTCTCTTAAAATATTGGCTCTTGCACGCGTGGAGTATTTCTCTTCCATTCCCACCCTGTAGCTTGGACACATCGTCCCCGCTATTTTATTGGAATGACGGCAATCGGCAGAGCCATTGCACTGCTCTATGGCACAAAATAGTCCCTTGGATGATTCGAAATGGAAATAGGTCTTGATGTCGGGATATTTCTGACAGAGATCATATCTGAGGCTTTCGTTCATCACTGGGGTGTTTACTATTTTCCCCGGATTGAATATCCCTTCCGGGTCCCAAAGCTGCTTCAGTTCACAAAATTTATGATAGAGCACATCCCCATACATAAGGGGGATAAACTCTCCCCTAAGTCTTCCGTCTCCGTGTTCACCACTCAGGGAGCCTTTATGTCTCTTGACTATCTCGGCAGTCTTAAGTGCCACAGTGTGAAACAGTTCGCGGTCTTTGGGCTCTTTAACGTTGAGGATGGGTCTCAAATGGAGTTCTCCTGTACCGATATGTCCGTAGAAGACGCATTTAAGTCCCAATTCGTCAAGCATTTTCTTGATGTCTAGGTAATATTCGGAAAACCTTTCAGGAGAGACTGCTGTATCTTCAATGACCGGGACAGGCTTGCTGTCACCCTTCATTCCTGACAAAAGCCCGAGGCTTGCTTTACGAAAATCCCACACTTTGGAGATGTCGGGTCCATACACACGGGTGCAGCAGTATACATCTCCGCTTGCCATCAACTCTTTCTCGAGCAGATCGGCCGATGCATCGATGGTGGCTCTATCGTCCCCATCAAATTCAGAAATAAGTATTGCAGCTGGGTCGCCCTCGATAAAAAATCGATTTTTGTTTTGAGAGATATTGCCCTTGCTGAGTTCTATGATATAATCATCAATAAGTTCTACAGCAGAGGGGTGGTGATGAAGGGCAGTGAGATTGGCTGAAAATACCTTGGCGATAGAGTCGCAATGAGCGCAAAGCAACATCCTTTCTCTGCCGGGGAGTGTATCAAGTCCGAGAGTGAGTTCATAAATAAAAGCGAGTGTGCCTTCCGAACCTGCCAATAGGGTGCAGAGGTCGAAATCTTTCAGCACAAGATCGAGTGCATATCCGCAATTGCGACGACGCAGAGTGCTATCGGGGAATTGGCTTTGTATCTCTTTTTGGAGCAGTTCGTCTTGAGAGAAATCGAAGAGTTGGGCATAGATTTTCTCTTCAAGAGAGTCTGAATGGTCCTTTCGGGACAACATTTGGGCGGCTCTTTCTTTAGAGAAAACAGCCTTGCTGCCATCTGACAGTACCACTTTTGCCTCCAAAAGATGGTCTCGTACGCTGCCATATACCAGAGAGTGGGTGCCGCAGGAATTGTTGCCTGTCATTCCTCCTACGCAGCAACGATTGGATGTGGATGTCTCGGGAGAGAAAAACAGACCAAAGGGAGCCAGTGCCATGTTGAGCTCGTCAAGAACCACTCCCGGCTGAAGACGTACCCATCTTTGCTGAGCATTGATCTCAAGTATCCGATTCATGTACTTGGATACATCTGCCACCACCCCCGGTCCCACCACCTGACCTGCGAGAGATGTCCCGGCGGTACGCGGTATTATGGAGAGCTTTTCTTTTCCGGCATAGCTGATAAGTTCTTCTATGTCTGCGACATTTTGTGGATAGCATACGCCTGATGGCAATTCTTTGTATGCTGAAGCATCTGTGGAGTATAGAATGCGGGATACCTTATCAGTGAATATCTGCATGGAGAATATTATTTAAATAATGAACCTAAAATACTGCGTACCAATGTGTTGCCAACAGAACGTCCTATGCTGGATGCTGCAGAACCGAGAGCTTTCTCCATAGGGGATTGACGTGAATGAGAGCGTGAAGGCGCATAGTTGCTGCCAGAGTAGGTGACGCGGTTGCGCTTCTCTGACTCTATTATTTGCTTCTCTTCTTCCTTTTTTCTTTGCTCGGAGATATTTCTTTCGCTGAGGATTTCATAAGCACTTTCACGATCAAACGAGCGGTCATAGATACCGAAAAGGCGAGAGTGTTGAATAATGGAGGCACGTTGGTCGGGAGAGATGGCTCCGATATGGCTTGAAGGAAACATGATTTTAGCCCTCTGTACGACACTTGGAGACCCTTTTTCATCAAGGAAAGAGACAAGTGCTTCACCCGTTGCAAGCTCCATTATGGCATCTTCAGTTTTGAAAGCGGGGTTGGTCCTGAATGTCTGGGCTGCTGCCCGCACTGCTTTCTGGTCTTTGGGTGAGAATGCTCTGAGTGCATGCTGAATCCTGTTGCCCAGCTGACCCAGTATCGAGTCGGGAATGTCTGTGGGATTTTGTGTGATGAAATAGACACCTACACCTTTGGAACGGACAAGTCTTACTACCTGTTCTATTTTGTCTATGAGTGCTTTTGGTGTCTCTTCGAAGAGCATGTGTGCCTCGTCAAAGAAAAATACGAACTTGGGAAGGGGAAGGTCGCCCACTTCGGGAAGTTCGGTATAGAGTTCAGAAAGAAGCCAAAGGAGGAAAGTAGAATAAAGTTTGGGATTGAGCATCAATTTGTCTGCAGCGAGAACATTCATCACCCCTTTGCCCCCTTCAGTCTGAATGAGGTCGAAAATATTAAATGCAGGCTCTCCGAAAAATTTATCAGCCCCTTCAGACTCTAATGTGAGAAGAGAACGCTGTATGGCACCTATGCTTTGAGAGGATATATTGCCATAATTGGTGGTGTAATCCCGAGAGTTTTTGGCGACATAGTCAAGCATAAGTCTCAAATCTTTCA
>CAYMAX010000028.1:0-18104 GCA_964388595.1 uncultured Muribaculaceae bacterium | reverse complement strand
GGAGTAGGAAAAACCCATCTTGCCAAAGTCCTTGCCGAATATTTATTCGATTCTCCTGAGAGCCTCATCCGCATAGATATGAGCGAATATATGGAGAAATTTGCCGTGAGCCGACTCATCGGTGCTCCTCCGGGATATGTGGGATATGAAGATGGTGGACAGCTTAGTGAGAGGGTAAGACGTAAACCATATTCAGTGGTACTTCTTGATGAAATTGAGAAAGCACATCAGGATATTTTTAATCTCTTGCTGCAAGTGCTTGATGAAGGACGTTTGACAGATAGCAATGGTAGATATATTGATTTCAGGAACACGGTTCTTATTATGACTTCCAACATAGGAAGCAGAGAGATTAAAGATTTTGGAAAAGGGATAGGATTTGCCACCCCTTCTCGCAGTGATTCTTCCAATGCCAATAAAACCTTGATAGATAAAGCTATCAATAAAAAGTTCAATCCCGAGTTCATCAATCGTCTCGATGAACAAATCTATTTCAATTCTCTTTCTCGGACAGATATAGAGAAGATAATAGATATTGAGCTCAAGGACCTTCTTATGAGGATTGAGGAATCTGGTCACAAACTCTCCATCGACAGAGATGTGATTAAATTCGTAGCGGATGTAGGTTATGACCCACGATTTGGAGCACGCCCGCTCAAGAGAGCCATTCAAAGATATGTCGAAGACCCGGTGGCTGAAGCCATCATCTCCGGAAGCCCTGCGGGAGGCACGATTCACTTAAAACTCAATTCTCGTGGCGACGACACTTTTGCCAAATAATTTTTGTATATTAATTTCTTTTTGCATACTTTTGCAGCCCATTTCGAAAGAGAGTTTTCATTGATTCGTTAGCTCAGTTGGTAGAGCACAACACTTTTAATGTTGGGGTCTTGGGTTCGAGCCCCAAACGGATCACTTCTTAATAAGAAAAGTTAGAAGTAATACTTTTAACTTTTTTTTATTACATTCGCAGTTATGACTGTGAAAAAATTTTTATTATTCTGCATTGCTGTCTTCTTTTCAGGTTCCCATATTGTGGCGTTTTCTGTCCGCGACAGCATTGTCGTAAGAGGTGACAATCTCTATCCTCCTTTTGAATACATCAATGAATACGGCAAGCCCGAAGGATTCAATGTCGATATCATTCAAGCCGTTATGGATGAAGTAGGGTCCCAATGCGATTTAAAACTTGAGGACTGGAGTGATGTTATTACCGGATTTGAAAAAGGAGATAATTATTTGATTACTGCAAGCGTTCCATCCTTTCCAGACCCCGCATCATATCGTTTTTCTATACCTTTCTATACGATATCTTTCAGCATTGCAAGCAGGAGTGTTAATGAATTTCATTCCATAAATGATTTGAGAGACAAAGTGGTGGCCGTGCAGTCCAATTCTGTCTCTGAGAAATATTTAAGGAACAATTATATCACGAAATATATAGTTATCGTCAATGATATGGACGAAGCCGTGAGAATGGTTGACGATGGATTATGTGATGCTGCGCTTGGTTCGGATGCCGTGATAAAGCATATTGTTAAGGAATTGAAGTTGAGGCATCTTAAGATACATCTTACAGACATTCCTTATCTCGGATATTCATTGGTTTTCAATACTGACGATGACAGTTTGATTACGACCATCAATAGAGGTATTTCCAATATAAAGTTTAATGGTGTTTATGACCAGATATATGACAAGTGGTTTGGTATGTATCCATCATATTCTTTAGAGTGGCTGCTATATGGCGGAATAGCTATCTTTGCGTTAGTTATCATTCTTTTCTTGTTTATCTTAATTCTTCGCAAGAGGGTAGAAATTGCAGTCAAAAGCTATAAACTTTCTCAGGATAAGCTGAAAGAACAGAATATGCAGTTGTCAATGGCATTTAAGGCGGGCAACATTGTTCCTCTTACCTGGAATATGGAGACCGATATAGTATCTTCTTCTATTTCTGATGTCGACCTGAGTTATATTTCCATTAATGTCAATGAGAACGGGACTCCTCTTTCGGCAGTTATGTTATATGTAGACCCTGAAGATTCCAAAAGATGCACCAAGATGTTTGAAGACTTCAGAGAACATAGGATGAATAATGCTCACGAAGAGATCAGATTTAAAAAACCAAACTCATTTGACAGATACTTTTCAGTATTTCTTTTTTCTGACCCTGGTAACACTGACTCAAATATAGTTTCCGGATATATTCAAGACGTCACTGCCAAGAGGCTTGCCGAGTTGACTCTTCAGAAAAATGAACAGATGATGTATTCTGTTCTGAATGCCATACAATCTCCCATTTTTGTCAAAGATTTCTCAAAAGGCGACAGCTTTATTTTTTGGAATACTGCATCCATAAAAACTTTCGGAGATTTTATTATGCAGGGTATTGATTCTTTCTTCCCACAAGAGGCTTCACAGGAAGTGTACAAGGTAGATGAGCACGTATATAATAGCGGAGAGACATATTCTCAAAGGGAAGATGTCACTCTCAAATCGGGTAAAATACTCCATGATTTGGTGCAGAAGAGTGTTATTTTTATCAATAACAGGAAGCTTATCCTGGGAGTAAGATGGGATGTGTCTGAGATGGTCAAGCTGCAAGTCGAGTTGATGCAGGCCAATGAGAACATCAAGTTGATTCTTGACAATATTCATTCTGGTATAGCATACATTACCAAGGACTTAGAAGTCAAATGGGAAAACATCTCTTCCTTCACTTCTCACCCCTCGTTGAGTTTTTGCACTTCCAAGGACAAAAAGTGTTGTCAAAAAACGAAAACAGGTGCCATAAAAACTCCATGTACATTAGTTGTAGAGACATTGGACACTAAAGAGATGAATTCGTTGGACATAACGTGTGATGATGGTAAAGTGTTGGAGGTGGTGTCTATTCCGATTATCAACTCATCTCAAGAGATAGATGGTGTGATACTTCGTGTAGATGACATTACAGACAAGACAATCTTCCTCCATCAGTTGGAAGATGCCAAATTTGAAGCTGTCCAAGCCGATAAGATGAAGTCTACTTTTCTTGCCAATATGTCTCATGAGATTCGTACTCCTCTCAATGCCATAGTGGGATTTTCTACACTTCTGAAGAATGCTCAGTCAGAAGAAGAAAAAGAAGAATTTTGTGACATTATTTCCCATTCGAGTGATTCTCTTCTTAAAATAATTGATGATGTTCTCGATATTTCCAAGATAGAAGCAGGCTTCATAGAGTTGACAAATGTTGATTTTGATATTGCCAAACTTTTTGCAGTGCTTCACACCACATTCGTTCCCCGAATAAAAGAGGGTATTAAATTGAAATGCGTTAATCCATATCCTGCCTGCTATGTTAATGCCGACAAGAATCGAGTCACTCAGGTTATTACCAATTTTATGACCAATGCCATCAAGTTTACCCCCAAAGGGAGTATTACGATGGGGTATGAGACCTCCGACAAAGGTTTCAAAATATATGTCCAGGATACAGGCATAGGCATCCCTGAAGATAAAAAAGATAAAGTTTTTAAGCGTTTTGAAAGATTCAATAATTCTATAGAAGGGACCGGACTCGGTCTGCCCATCTGCAAGTCAATAATGGATAAAGCAGGGGGCTCCATAGGGTTTGAATCAATAGAGGGCGAAGGCTCTACTTTTTGGGCTATATTTCCTTCTCCGGTTCATTATTAATAGCCCTTGTCGGAATCATATTAAAAAATGACAAGTACGGCTATAATGCTTGTTAGCGCTATGGCAGCTATACTGAGCATTACCTTCAAAGAGTCATCAATGTTAATGTGTTTTTTTTGCTTCATATCGTATCAATGAAGATTATCTTGTGTTGTGACAGCAGAGTCTTTATTGGTTTGAAGGTTTTTTGTCAGTTTTTGTACAAATTTGAAGCGAGGCAGGAATTCACTTGCAATGACACGTAAGACTGTGTAGCTCGGGATGGCGATAAACATCCCTAAAATACCACCGATGTGGCCTGCCAAAAGTATTACTATGAAAATCTCGAGAGGATGGGCTTTTACACTGCTGGAATAAATGAAAGGCTGAAACACATAATTATCTATCAGCTGTGCACAAATGAAAATAGCGAGAATGACGAGAAGGTAGATGCCCAACGAGGAATTAAGTCCTGATGTAGAATGGGTAAAAAGACCCATAATGACAGCTAATATGTCTCCGGCTAATGGTCCGACATAAGGAATGATATTGAAGAAACCGGATAAAAATGCCAGAACTATGGCAAGTGTGGTATCCATCTTTGCTATAAAGATGAGTCCGATGCCGTTGAGGAGTGCTATGCAGAGGGATTCTACAGAAATACCGAGAAAATAACGAGTAAGCAGATTGCTTATGGAATTGGATGCTCTTCTGATGCTCTCTTCGTATTTATCTGCAAAAATGGAAGTTAGCAGATTGGTGAGGAGTCCTTCGTCAACAAGAAGGAAGAAGGAGATAAAAACTATTGAAAAGATGGCAATACCGAAATCGATAATAAAGGAAGTGATGGAGGTGAAGATGGATGAGAAAGTCGATATGCTCAGCATATTTTTAACTTCATTGAGAGCATACATCTCTATCCTGAAATTCTCGTCAACTCCCGGGAAAGTCCTTATAATAAATGCATTGAACTTGGATAGTGGCCGTGAGATATGAGAACCTACATCCTCAAGATTGATGGACTCAGTTTGCTGGACTATCTGAGAAATGAGTGGAGTCAACAGAAAGAACAGTGAGAAGAATATCCCCAAAATGATGACTATCGTGATGATGGCAGCGAGCCACGATGGCATTCTAAACTTCTTGATATGTATTTTCTTGAGCAGCTTCATAAGCGGTCTGCCAATGAGGGCCACCACTACCGCTGCTGCGATGTATATGATGATAGATTTGAAGTACCAGGCAAGGAAGCCAATTAAGGCTATAGAAAGGGCAATTAAAAGATATTTCGAGAATTTATTCATAAAATATTCTTTTTTGAATTTCAAAAGTAGGAAAAAACTCCTTAATAATCTATCTTTGTTGGTATTATTTCACTTAATCCTTTTTTATGCGTAAATTCATTTCGACTCTATTTTTGTCATTAATTTCAATAGTAACTTTTGCCGACGAAGGGATGTGGCTCCCTTCTCTTATCTCTCAGAGAATAGTAGATATGCAGTCCAAAGGTTTCAAACTCTCGGCTGAAGATATTTATAGTGTCAATCAGGCTTCTCTCAAAGATGCAGTAGTCCTTTTCGACAGAGGATGCACAGGAGAGCTTATCTCTTCACAAGGTCTTCTTCTTACCAATCATCATTGCGGTTACGATTTTATTCAGTCTCACAGCTCAGTGCAGCACGATTATCTAAAAGATGGATTTTGGGCTATGACTCTCGCTGAAGAGCTTCCCAACCGCAACATCAGAGTAGATTTTCTCGACAGGATGGAAGATGTTACTGACAGAGTTCTTCTCGGCAGCAATGAAGGAATGTCGGCTGAGCAAAGGGATTCAGTGATACGTGCCAATACCAAGGCTATTTTGAAAGAAGCAGTATCTCAGGATAAATCTTTGAATGCTTCAGTGGAAGCTCTCTATTACGGCAATCAATATTTCCTCTTCGTATTTCGAGTATTTACAGATGTTCGCCTCGTGGGTGCACCTCCTTCATCTATCGGTAAATTCGGGGGCGATACCGACAATTGGATGTGGCCTCGCCACACAGGAGATTTTTCACTGTTTCGTATCTACGCAGACAAGGATAATCAACCTGCAGATTATTCTCCGGACAATGTCCCTTATGTTCCTAAAAGGTTCTTCAAAATATCAACCAAAGGGGTCAAAGAGGGAGATTTTACTTTTGTTTACGGATTTCCGGGCTCCACAAGGGAGTACATCACTTCAGATGCAGTTCGATATATCTCACAACGTTCAAATCCTCATAAGATAGCTCTTCGTACTGCTCGACTGGAGGCACAAAGAAAATATATGTCTATGGACCAGGAGGTTAGAATCAAGTATTCTGCCAAAAATGCCTCTGTTGCCAATGCCTGGAAGAAATGGCAGGGGGAGATGAAAGGTATCGACAAAATGAAGACAGTGGAGAAGAAAGAAGAGTATGAACAAAATTTCAGACAGTGGGCTAAAGGGGGAAAATATGATGGATTGCTCGAAAAATTAGATACCCTATATTCTGAACTCGATGAATATGCATTCGCCAGAGATTATTACAACGAATCGGTCAATTCGATAGAGTTGCCCAGATTTGCTGCAGGCCTGGTGACCCGTCTTCGCAACACCAAAGATTTCTCCGATACTGCGAAACTCGTTTCGATGATTGAGAATTTCTATCATGATTATTATCTCCCCATAGACAGAGAATGTTTCGTAGCTCTTATCAAGGCTTATGATGCTAACGTGCCAGATAAATTCAAACCGGCCTATTTCTATGATATGATGAAGCAATACGGCACAGCAGAGAAGTGGGCCGAAGATTTTTATGGCAAAACAGTTTTTGCCCATCACGACGCTCTCATGCTCCTATGCAAAGACTGGACTAAAGCGGCAGAGATGCTCGAAAAGGATCCGGCAGTAGTATTTGCTACATCATTTTCAGAAGTTCTCTTCAATAAGATTACCCCTGTGTACACCAAACTCAATCAAAAAATAAATCTCGCTTATCGAGATTATATGAGAGGTCAGATGGAGTTTGAGAAGGATAAAGTTTTCTATCCCGATGCCAATCTTACTCTCAGAGTGGCTTATGGCAATGTCAAGGGATATAGGCCGGCTGACGGCATCTATTATTATCCATCATCGACCATAGAGGGGATAATGCAGAAAGACAATCCCAACATTTTTGATTACAATATTCCCCAAAAATTGCGTGATATTTACCGGCTCAAGAACTATGGACGTTGGGCAATTAATACATCGAAAGATAGTAAATCTCCCAATTATACTCTGCCGGTTTGTTTCCTTGCCACCAATCATACTACGGGAGGTAACTCCGGAAGTCCGGTCATCAATGCAGACGGAGAGTTGATAGGCATTAATTTTGACAGGGTATGGGAAGGTACTATGAGTGATGTAGTGTACGACCCTGAAGTGTGCAGAAACATCTCATTGGATGTTCGTTACATTCTCTTTATCATCGATAAAGTAGCCGGAGCAGAAAGATTGCTTCAAGAGATGGGGATATAGTGATATTTTAATAATTCAAGATATATGAAGAAAGAATTATTGCAGAAAATAGCAGATAAAAAATTGATAGTGGGTGTGGTAGGATTGGGATATGTGGGACTTCCACTTGCTGTCGAGAAGGCGAAAGCCGGATTCAGAACTTTCGGATTTGACATACAGGAAGAAAAAGTGAAGATGGTAAATGCTGCCCACAACTATATTGGAGATGTGGTGGACAGTGATTTAAAATCTCTGGTAGAGAGCGGAAAGTTATCTGCAACATCAGATTTTTCTTTTATCAAAGATGTCGATTTCGTGGCGATATGCGTACCGACTCCACTTGATATCCATCAACAGCCCGATATAAGTTATGTAGAATCCTCTGCTCGTTCTATTTCAAAGTATCTGCATCCTGGGATGATAGTAGTCCTTGAGTCCACCACTTATCCGGGTACCACACAAGAGCTTCTCAAACCTATTCTTGAGGAGGGGAGCGGACTTAAATGCTGCGAAGATTTTTACCTCGGTTTCTCTCCGGAGCGTGTTGATCCGGGCAATCTCATCTATAAAACCAAAAATACCCCTAAAGTGGTCGGTGCCATCGGCCAAGATGCTCAAGATGTCATAGCAGCAGTGTATGAAGCTGTTCTTCAGGGAGATGTACATAGAGTTTCTTCTCCTTCAGTAGCTGAAATGACCAAAATCCTTGAGAACACCTATCGCAATGTCAATATCGGTCTGATTAATGAGATGGCGATGCTATGCCACAAGATGAACATCAATCTGTGGGAAGTGATAGAGGCTGCCAAGACCAAGCCTTTCGGCTTTACCCCATTCTATCCCGGGCCGGGATTAGGTGGGCATTGTATTCCCCTCGATCCTTACTATTTGAGTTGGAAGGCTCGTGAATATGGCTTTCATACCTCTATGATAGAGTCTTCGATGATGATTAACGACAGGATGCCTGATTATTGTGTGGATAGAGCTGCAGTGATTCTCAATCGTTTTGAAAAGTCTCTTAAAAATTCAAGAGTGCTGGTACTCGGAGTTGCATATAAACAAGATATTGACGATTATCGTGAATCTCCTGCTCTCAGAGTGATAGATATCCTGGAAAAGAGTGGTGCCAAGGTGCTTTATTATGACCCTTTTATTCCAAAATACAAATTCAAAGGGAAGCTTCATAAAAGTGAAGAGGCTCTCACTCGTGAGTTATTGCAAAGTGTTGATTTGGTGATGATTACTGCTGCTCATACTAAGATTGATTATGATATGGTTCAACGCTATTCCCAAGTAGTGTTCGATACCAAAAATGTAATGAAGTCAGTGAACCATCGAGATAATATTGAATTGTTGTAAAAATATAGACTGATGTATAATTTCGCAATAATGGGTGTTGCAGGTTATATTGCACCCCGTCATCTAAATGCCATCAAAGAGACAGGCAATAATCTTGTGGCTGCATACGACAGATTCGACAGCGTAGGGATTATGGACAGTTATTTTCCACAAGCTGCTTTTTTTACCGAGCAAGAGCTTTTCGACCGTCATTGTACCAAGATTAAAGGTACTGAACGTCAGATAAATATGCTCACTATCTGTACTCCAAATTATCTTCACGATGCACATATCAGATATGGCCTGCGACTTGGAGCAGATGTTATCTGCGAGAAGCCGACAGTACTCAACCCATACAATATCGATGCTTTGGAAAAGATAGAGAAGGAGACAGGTCACAAAGCATATACCATCTTGCAGCTTAGGTTGCATGACTCTATTGTTGCTCTTAAGAAGAAGATTGAAAATGGACCAAAAGATAAGATTTACGATGTGGACCTCACTTACATTACTTCCCGTGGCTATTGGTATTACGCCTCTTGGAAGGGAGATGAGCATAAAAGTGGAGGAGTGGCCACCAATATTGGAATTCATTTTTATGATATGCTTTTGTGGGTATTCGGTCCGGTGAAGAAAAATATAGTCCATATCAAGACTCACGACAGAGTGGCTGGGTATCTTGAGTTTAAGCAGGCACGTGTGAGATACTTTCTTAGTATCAACAGTGATACCCTTCCTGACAATGCAGTGCAGGGAGAGAAGAAGACCTATCGGTCCATTACTATTGATGGAGAAGAATTTGAATTCAGCTCAGGTTTTACCGAGCTTCATCTCCTGAGCTATCAGAAGATTCTTTCTGGGGAAGGGTTTAGAATCTCTCAGGCACGTCCATGCATAGAGATAGTGAGTGATATAAGGCATGCTACTCCCATTGGACTGAAAGGAGATTATCATCCTTTAGCCAAGTTACCTATTGTACCTCATCCTTTTGGATGGTAATAAAATAAGATTATGGAGATTGTACCAAAAGATTTCTTTGTTCACGACTCAAGCTATGTTGATGAGGGCGTCACTATATGCAAAGGGACCAAAATATGGCATTTTTGTCATATCCAAAAAGGTGCCTGCATCGGTATCGATTGTTCATTGGGTCAAAATGTAAATGTCGGATGCAATGTGCATATTGGCAACAGAGTACGTATTCAAAACAATGTTTCTGTCTATGAAGGGGTTGAGATAGAGGATGATGTCTTCTGCGGACCATCTTGTGTGTTTACCAATGTCTCGCTTCCCCGGGCCTCTTTCCCAGTTCACGGAAAATATGAACGCACATTAATCAGGAAGGGGGCGTCTCTTGGAGCCAATTCCACCATTGTCTGCGGGAATACTGTGGGTAAGTGTGCTATTATCGGAGCAGGGGCTGTGATTACTAAAGATGTTCCTGATTATGCACTTATGGTAGGTGTCCCTGCACATCAAGCAGGATGGGTATGCGAATGTGGCAGGAAACTTAATGATTCTCTGGTATGCAGTTGCGGTAAGAAATATAAGCTCGTTCATGGACTCCTGGAAGAATGTTAATCTGATATCAATATGGAATTCAGGGATTTGAAAAAGCAGTATCAGGTACTGAAGAAAAAGATGGAAGAGGCTATGGAGCGAGTGGCGGCTTCGGGAGCTTTCATCATGGGAGATGAAGTGACTCTATTGGAACATCAACTCTCTGAGTATGTGGGAGCAAAGCACTGTAGGAGCTGTGCCATGGGTACCGATGCCCTCGACATTGCCTTGAAAATTTGGGGGATTGGGGCTGGAGATGCAGTCTTTGTCCCCGATTTTACTTTTTTTGCCTCGGCAGAGGTCATCTCATTGGAGGGGGCCACACCTGTTTTCGTCGATGTCAGGGAGGATACTTTCAATATCGACCCCGTCTCTCTCGAAGATGCAATAAGGAGAGTGAAGGACGAGGGGCGACTTGTTCCAAAGGTAATAATTGCAGTAGATTTGTTCGGACTGCCTGCCGATTATCATGCCATAAGGCAAATATCTGACAAATATGGTCTGAAAGTGCTCGAGGACGGAGCACAGGGATTTGGTGGAGATATCAATGGGAAGAGAGCTTGCAGTTTTGGGGACATTTCCACAACTTCATTTTTCCCTGCCAAGCCTTTGGGATGTTATGGCGATGGTGGAGCTATCTTTACCGATAATGACGAATGGGCTTCTCTTGCTGATTCTTACCGTTTCCATGGTAAGGGGTCTTATAAATACGATAATGTGCGGGTAGGCATGAATTCAAGACTGGATGCTATCCAAGCAGCTGTGCTGCAGGTCAAACTAGAGGCATTCAGGCAATACGAACTTTCAGATGTCAATAAAGCAGCAGCACTTTATTCATCCCTTCTTCATCAATTGGTGAAAGTACCTGTTGTCCCGAAAGGTTATCATTCGAGTTGGGCACAATATACCATCAGACTTGAAGACAGAGCCCAAAGAGATGCACTGCAAAAACATCTAAAGTCCAAAGGGATACCTTCAGGAGTATATTATCCTACCCCCATGCATTTACAGAGTGCTTTCAAAGTGCTTGACTATCCAAGTGGATGTTGCCCTGTCTCTTGCAAGTTGTGCGACACAGTCCTCTCTCTCCCCGTTCATCCATATATATCAGAGGAAGAAATTGAGAAAATATCTCTTGAACTCAGTAGTTTTATCAAATAAAAAAAGCTGCCTTGACAGACAGCTTTAGTTTGAAACACGGAGCAAATGCTATTCTACAGGAGTGGCAGGTGCTTCCGGTGACTCAGGTCTGGGAGGACGTTCGTTACCGACTGCAACACTGATCGTTCTTCCCATGTGTTCAGTACCGTTAAGGGCTTCAATGGCTTTTTTGCCATCTTCTTCCGACATCTCAACGAAGCCATACCCTCTGGAACGGTGAGTCTCTTTGTTAACAATAATTCTAGCGGAGGTAACTTCTCCAAATGGTGAAAAGAGAGCGATAAGGTCTTCTTTTCTTGCTCTGAAATTCAGGCTGGATACAAAAATATTCATGAATAAGGAATAAAAAGTTTGGTTGTACAAATATAAAGAAATATCCGATAAACGAAACTTTTTTTTAATTCCCGTAGCTGCTTCCATCGAAACAGTGGGTGCATATCATCTCTTTTGGAAGTCCGATGGAGTCGATAACATTGTCGATAGTATTAAATCTGAGCGAAGCGAGATTGAGTTCATTTTTGATATACTCCACCATCTCGAGGTACTCCGGTGTATTGGCCTTGACATATTTACCGATATTTTTATCGTGTGCTCCCTCTTTCATAAGGATAAAACGTCTGGTGATGAGCTCCAGAGGGGACCTTGATTCAGAGAAATTGATAAACTCGCAAGGGTAGAGAAGAGGAGGGCAACTGATTCTGACGTGGACTTCTTTGGCTCCGTAATCGTAAAGATGTTTGACGTTATCTCTCAACTGTGTGCCACGGACTATCGAATCATCGCAAAATACAATTTTCTTCTCGCGAAGAAGATAATTGTTAGGAATAAGTTTCATCTTGGCTACAAGATTTCTGACATTTTGTGTCGAAGGCATAAAACTTCTCGGCCATGTGGGGGTATATTTGACGACTGCACATCTGTATGGGATTTTTTTGCCATCGGAAAATCCTATTGCCATACAGGTGCCCGAATCGGGAATGGATGAGACTACTTCGAGATCTGTCTTGTCCTGCTTTCCAAGCTTGTAACCGAGAGCATATCTGACGTTATCTACATTGATGTTCTCGTAGCAACTTACAGGATAGCCATAATAAATCCAAAGGAAAGAGCATATCTGCATTTTATCCTTGGGCTTTACTACCTGTTCGAATCCGTCAGGAAGGATTTTAACGGCCTCTCCAGGTCCTATGACATATTCTTGTTCGTATCCGAGATTGGAGAAACAGCATGTCTCAGAAGCTACGATATGTGACATCACTTTATTGCCAGATTCATCTTGAGTGACCTTGCCACCTATCAGAAGAGGAGTCCTTCCGTACAGGTCGCGGGATGCTATAATGAAATTTTCGGTGAGAATGAGAAATGAGCAGGAACCTTTGATGCTTTTTTGTACCAGTTCTATCCCCTCTTCGAAAGATTTGCCCTCAGTGATAAGCTGAGCAATAAGCTCTGTGGGGTTGGTTTTGCCGGAACTAAGTTCAGTGAAATTCTTATTTTTGGTAAGAAGGTCGTCAGCAAGCTCTTCGATGTTGTTGATTCTCCCGACAGTCACTATGGCAAAGCGTCCGAGATGGGAATTGACAACTATAGGTTGTGAGTCAGTGTCACTGATGACACCAATTCCCGAATTGCCTGTGTAGCGGGGCAGTTCAGGTTCGAACTTGATTCTGAAATAAGAGCTTTCGAGATTGTGAATATCCCGAGCAAAGATGCCGCCACCATTGTATACAGCCATTCCTCCTCGTTTAGTGCCGAGATGAGAATGATAATCGGTGGCGTAAAACAGGTCTGTAGCACACTTCTGTGTGGAAATGACACCAATAATACCGCCCATAGATAATTGTGATTTTTATGGCGCAAATATATTGAAAAGAAAGTATCTTTGCCCCATGAAAAGTTATTTTTTCCTGCTTCTTTTTCTACAAGTTATTACCTCATCCTGTATATTCTTTGCCATCAAGATAGTAGATGTCAAAAAAGCCAATGGATTGAGAGTCCTCATCATCAATTATATAGTAGCTGTGGTCGCTTCATTCTTGGCAATAGATTCTTCTACAGGTTTCACTTTGTCTGAGGGAAGGGAGATTTGGAAGATGTGGCCTGCTTTGGTCATTGGATTTCTTTTCATGTTCAATTATCTGTTGATGATTCACTCCACTCAGCGAATAGGAGTGGGACTCACTTCAGCCTTTTCCAAGATGTCTGTGATTATTCCCGTGTTGGTGGGAATCTTGTTTTTAGGTCAGACTAACAATCTGATAATAAAGTGTTTTGGTATTGTTCTTACTCTCATATCATTTTATTTGGTTCTTTATACCAAAAATAAATCGGGGATAGCTGATAAAGACAAGGGACCCAAGATGGCTGCAAATATCATTCTGCCCCTCTCTGTTTTTTTGTTTTCCGGTGTTTGCGATGAACTTCAGGAGTTGGTGCGTAAATTCTTGATTTTTACCACCAATGATTTGAATATTTTTCTATTCATAGTCTTTGCTACGGCGATGATATGTTCAGTGATTTTAGCAATTATTGATGTTGTGCGACATGGTCTCGTATTATCTTGGTGGACACTCATTTGCGGTGTTTTCCTGGGACTTTCCAATTTCTTTACATCGAAATTGCTTTTGATAAACGTGAATATCTTCGGTGGGTCCATTGTTTTCCCCATCATCAATACTTCCACTGTGCTGATTACCTCTCTATTGGGGATGCTTCTTTTCAAGGAGAAGCTGACTGTGCGACAGTGGATCGGCATAGGTGCCGCTATGTTGTCTGTGGTGCTGATAGCCTTGGCCATATAATTTCTTCCGGCCATTCATAATTGATTTACCACGAAGTCAAGCAATGAAAGAGTTGCGTTCAGGAGATAGATAAAGATGTCTCCTACGAATGATATGCTTCTAAAAGTCAAAGAGGCGGGAATCAACATCATTATTATCGATATCAAAGGGGTGCAGATAACATTCGACAGGAGCGAACTTGATGAAAATGTTCCGAAATAGTAATAAATAATCGGGGCAGTCAGAAGTTGGCAGGATATGGATATGCTTGCCACCTTCCAGATATATGATAACACAGGGGCTGACACTTTGATAGATTGAAAGACCGGATAAATAATAAATATTCCGAGCATGGCACCATAAGAAAGAATGAAACTAATCTGAGAGGTCGCATTCGGGTTGAACATTATTATTAATAATGCACTAAGGGATAGTGAGTTGAGGCCATTGCGGTCTCGCCCTGCGATGGCTCCAAGTTCATATATTGTTGCCATCAATACAGCCCTTACTATCGATATCCCCATTCCTGTAAAAAGTGCGTAAAACCACAATGCAATGATAATAATCAGCGAGCGTATTTTTTTGATGGGGGGAGAGTTGCCGAGCAGAGTCAAGATAAAAGAAATGACGGCATAAATAATACCGACATGCAGCCCGGATAAGGCGAGCAGGTGAGCTACTCCGTTGCGTCTGAAAGCCTCAGTAGCATTTTGTGTTATCTCACTTTTATCTCCGCAGGATAGAGCTATGAGAAATGCAAGATGTTCGGGATGATTTTTGTCAACGAGAAGAGGTAAATGATTTTTAAAAATATATTGCCAACGGATGATTTTGTGACGGATGCTCACTTTCCTGCTTTTATGCAGATATGGAAGGTTGCTGAGAGATTTATTGGATAGGAAACAGTTATAGAATATCTCTTTATCGGCCATATAGGATACATAGTCGAAATCTTCAGTAAAATTGGTAATCTGAGCTCGAAATACCCGACAGAAAAGGGTGTCTCCGGGGAGTGCGTTATTTGATGAGATGATACTCCTCAAGAGAGCTGAATTGTTGTCGTACACTATGGTGTTGTGCTGCTGAAGATGAAGAGTGACGGCGCATTTTCCTTTACGGGTGGTACTGATATCTTCGATAACACCCACCAGCGATACTTCCGTTCCATCAACAGTGGTGAGTTGGCGTTGCAATTTGAAATATTGCTGGGTGCATACTCCGATAACTCCCATCATCATAAATGCTCCGAGCCATGAGAAAAGGGACTTGCGGACAAAGAGGAGAATGATAAGAAAAGATATGGCGAGAGAGGCGATGATGGCGGTCCAAAATCCCATCTCATCAGCAGGCAAAAGCCCAAGAATATATCTGATGGACAGATTGCCGACTATCAATACAACTATCAGATAAAGAAGAAATTTCTCTCGCAACATAATCTCCAACACATAATCCCGATATACAGGTCGTATTTGCAGTGCAAGATAAGCAAAAGTATCTTGACAGACAAAAGTGTAACGAAATTTGTATTACCTTTGCAGACTTTTAAAAATTCAAAAAAAATTATGATAATTCTTGTATTGAACTGTGGAAGTTCCTCATTAAAATATCAGGTACTTGATATGAAGAGCGATAACGATTATTCACTATTGGCAAAGGGTCTTGTGGAGAGGATAGGTATGGAAAAGGGAGACATCACCCATAAACCTACGGGTAAAGGCAAATATGAAGTCAGCAAACCAATAGCCAATCACACCGAAGGAATCAAGTCTGTTCTCGACCTTCTTACCGATACCAAATGGGGGGTTCTTTCATCTCTCAATGAAATCGATGCAGTAGGGCACAGAGTGGCTCACGGAGGAGAGACTTTTCCCGTTTCCTGCATAGTGGATGACAAGGCTATAGCAGGTATCGAAGCACTTTGCGAGATAGCTCCTTTGCACAATCCTGCCAACCTTCTTGGTATCAGAGCTGTGCAGGCATTGATGCCCAAGACTCCGCAGGTGGCTGTCTTCGACACTTCATTCCATCAGACTATGCCCGATTATGCTTACATGTATGCTCTCCCCTACGAATATTATTTGAAGTATAAAATTCGCAGATACGGCTTCCACGGCACAAGTCATAAATTTGTTGCCAAAAGAGCTTGCGAATTGACAGGAATGGATATTAACCATTCCAAGATAGTAACTTGTCATCTGGGCAATGGTGGTTCAGTCGCCGCTGTTCTCAATGGCAAATCGGTCGATACATCTATGGGCTTTACACCGATGGAAGGTGTTGAGATGGGTACCCGTTGTGGTACTATCGATGCAGGCATTGTGACATTCCTTCAGGAAAAGGAACATTTGGATGCCAAAGGGATTAATGCAGTTCTCAATAAGAAAAGTGGTTTTCAGGGAGTGTCAGGTGTCTCCTCTGACTGCAGAGACATAGAAAATGCTTCCAAAGAGGGCAATAAGAGAGCAACTCTTTCACTTGAGATGTTCTACCACAGCGTTCGTAAATATATTGGTGCTTTCAGTGCTGTGATGGGAGGTCTTGACATGATAGTATTTACAGGCGGTATCGGTGAAAACGACTTCAAAGCCCGTAAAGCAATTTGTTCTACACTCGGCTACCTGGGAGTAGAATTTGATGATAAGAAAAACGACGGAGTACGCGGAGAGGATGTCATCCTTTCCAAAGATGGCTCCAAAGTGACAGTTACCACCATCAGTACCAACGAAGAGCTGGTGATTGCCCGCGATACTATGGCATTAACAAGAAAATAACAACATTTAAATTACTATATATTATGATTACATCTATCAATCAGATTTTTGAACAACTGAAGAACAAAACCAAAAAACGTCTTATCGCAGCGTGGGGTGTTGATGACCATACTATTACCGCTACATACAAAGCTTCTCAACTCGGCATCGTCGATGTTACACTTGTCGGCGACCCTGCTATGATTAAGAAGGTATGTGATGCTGAAGGCATTGATATGTCAGTATTTACCATCGTTGAGAATACTAACGAACTCAAAGCTATCGCACAGGCAGTAGAAATGGTTAAAAATGGTGAAGGAGACATCCTGATGAAAGGTCTTTGCTCTACAGACAAATATATGAGAGGCATTCTTAACAAAGAAAAAGGTCTTCTTCCTCCCAAAGCAGTGTTGAGCCATGTGTCAGTATTGGAAAATCCCAATTATCACAAACTTATCATTTTAGGTGACATGGCTGTCATCCCTGCTCCAGATTTGAGTCAGAAAGTAGCTATTACCAAATATCTTGTTAATACTGCTAAAGCTCTTCAGATTGAAAAACCCAAAGTAGCTATTATTGCCGCTACCGAACAGATGCTTCCGGGCATGCAAGCTTGCATTGATGCAGCCCTTATTGCCAAAATGATAGACAGAGGCCAAATCCCCGGATGTATCGGTGATGGTCCTCTGGCACTCGATGTAGCTATCTCCAAAGAAGCTGCCGGCATTAAGAAGTTGACCAGCCCCGTAGCAGGCGATGCAGACTGTCTCGTCTTCCCCAATATAGAATCTGCAAATGTCTTCTATAAAGTCAATTCACAACTCTGCAAAGGTGTCAAACAATCTGCTATCGTAGCAGGAGCTATGGCTCCATGTGTACTTTCTTCCAGAGCTGACAGTATCGAGACCAAACTCAATTCCATAGCTCTTGCAGCATTAACTGCCAAGTAGTAAGTATGAGACATATTCTTGCTATCAATCCCGGTTCGACTTCGACCAAAATAGCTCTTTTCGAAGATGACAAACAAGTTTTCTCTACAACTCTGCGTCATAGTACAGAAGAAGTGATGGCCTATGACAGGGTGATAGACCAATACCAATTCCGTAAGGATACCATATTGGCAACACTTAGAGAAAATGATATAGATCTTTCGAAAATTGATGCCATCGTGGGACGTGGTGGGCTTCTGAGACCTATTCCTTCAGGAGTTTATCTCGTGAATGAAGCTATGATCGCAGACCTCAGTTCTGCACAATACGGAGAGCATGCAAGTAATCTCGGAGGTATCATCGCCAATGCTATTGCCAAAGAGATAAAGGGATGCAAAGCATATATTGCAGACCCCGTAGTAGT
>CAYMAX010000027.1:0-18726 GCA_964388595.1 uncultured Muribaculaceae bacterium | reverse complement strand
GATATAACTTCCATCATACATCTGAACAGTAAAATCCTTGGCAGTATCGCCAACATTTACGAAGGTATCGGTATCCAATGTCTGAGATTCATGATTTGCATTATCGCAAGAAAAGCAAAAAAGAGCAAAAAGTGAAGATAACAACAGTGCTTTAAAAAAATCTTTCATGTGTATGTTTTAGTCACAATAATAATCTTCAAATATATAAAGAATTCAGAAATAAGATTTAGTATCTTTGGGAAAAATTAAAAAAATATGAATCGAATATATTTATTTCTGTTTGCAGTTATCCTTTCAGGAGTCTTCTGCGTCAATCTTTCTGCCCAGAATCCTAAAATCACCATCGAAGATGTGTTTGTCAAGGGCACATATAACACTCGAGGTGTTAATTCTCTCCATTGGATGGAAGATGGTGTCTCGTATTCAGCATTGGAAGCCAACAAAGAAGTAGGTGGGCTGGATATCGTTTCCTATGACATAAAGACAGGAGAACGCAAAGTGGTGCTTTCTGCTGAGAAACTCATCCCTGATGGATTGACAAAGCCTCTCAGACTGAGAGATTATTCTTTTTCTTCAGATAAAACCAAGATGTTGATTTTTACCAATACCGACAGAGTGTGGAGATATAATACTCGTGGAGATTACTGGATATTGGATATGAATACATATTCATTGCAGCAGCTCGGTAAAGGATTTGAACCCAAACGGCTGATGTTTGCCAAAATATCACCCTCAGGAGATAAGGTGGCTTATGTTTATAAAAACAATATTTACATGGAAGTTCTCTCTTCAGGAGAGATTATTCCACTGACTGAAGATGGCAACGAAGATATCATCAATGGTACTTTTGATTGGGTGTATGAGGAAGAATTGAACGACAGAGACGGGTTCAGATGGAGTCCTGACGGACAAAAGATTGCTTTCTGGCATTTCGATACGAGAGGTACCGGAGTCTTCAATATTATTGACAATATAGATTCCCTCTATTCTTATGTAATACCCTTCCCTTATCCCAAAGTAGGTACCACCAATTCAGATGTCAAGGTGGGGGCAGTAGATGTAAATACTCGCAGCATCAAATGGTTCGACCTGCCGGGAGACCCTCGCAATCACTACATTGCACGTATAGAGTTCGTTCCCAATTCCAACGAAGTGATGATACAGCAGCTCAATCGTCTTCAGAACACCAATAAAGTCTATTATGGAGATGTTGAGACTATGCAGCTCAATCAATTTATGACAGACACAGACGAGACATTTTTGAATATACATGACAACATCAAATGGCTTGATAAGGATAAATATTTTACCTGGACCAGCGAGAAAGATGGATGGAGACACCTTTATAAAGTCTCTAAAGATGGTCTGAAAGAGACTCTTATCACCAAAGGAGATTTTGATGTGATAAATGTCTATCTCATCGATACCAAAGGGGGCTATCTATATTATTCTGCCTCTCCTGAGAGTGCAGTGGAGCAGTTCCTGTATCGCAGCAGACTTGATGGCAAAGGAGCAGCTGAAAGAATCACACCACTTAATGAAGCAGGCACTCATCTCTATAATATTTCGCCAGATGCCAAACATGCCCTTCACATATACAGTGACAATGCTACGCCCACTCAATATGAATTGATATCTCTTCCCAAACACAAGACTGTCAGGGTGTTGGAAGACAATGCAAATGTCAGAAGGAGATATGACAGTCTCGGACTGAATGTCAAAGAATATTTCAAGGTCGACATAGGAGAAGTGGCTCTGGACGGATGGATGATTAAGCCCACCTGTTTTGACAGCACCAAGCTGTACCCGGTTATTTTCTATATTTACGGAGAACCGGGTTCATCTACAGTACAGAATTCCTGGTCTGGAAGAGATTTATGGAATCAGGTTCTTGCACAGCAGGGATATATAGTAATGAGTGTAGATCCTCGGGGCACCAACAATCCGCGTGGCAGGGAGTGGAGAAAATGCGTTTATGGAAAAGTTGGAATAATCCCTCCGGCAGACCACGCAGCAGCTGTCCTGAAAATTGAAGAGATGTTTCCCTATGTGGATAAAACCCGTATCGGTATCTGGGGCTGGAGCGGTGGAGGTTCTTCCACAGCTCATGCAATGTTTAAATACCCTGAAATATATCGTACAGGTATAGCTGTAGCAGGTGTTTATTCTCAACTTCTTTATGATTCTATCTATCAAGAGAGATATATGGGACTTCCTTCTTCCAATCCTGATGGTTTTTTCAATGGTTCTCCCATCAATTTTGCAGGTAATCTCAAAGGTGATTTGCTGTTGATACATGGTACCGGCGATGATAATGTCCATTACCAAAGTCTCGAAATGCTCGTTAATGAACTTATCAAACAGAACAAAATGTTTGAGATGATGTCCTATCCAATGCGCAGTCACAGTATCTACGAAAGGGAGAATACCACATATCATCTCTATCAGACCATGATGAAATATTGGTTGGAACATTTGCCTATAGAGAAAAATTAATAAATTTGCCTCTTTGAAGAAAATATGGAAATTCTAATTATCCTCCTTCTTATTTTGTTGAATGGCTTGTTGTCGATGAGTGAGGTGGCATTGATAAGTGCGAGGAAGTCAAGTCTGATGACCGATGTCAAACGAGGCAGTAAGACGGCCAAGGCAGCTGCTAATCTCATTAATGAGCCCAATAAATTTCTGTCGACTATCCAGATAGGGATTACACTGATAGGTATCTTGACAGGTCTCTTCTCAGGGGCTGCTTTATCGGATGATTTTGCCAATATCCTGATACGCTGGGGTATGAATGCATCCTGGGCACATCCGGTTGCGAAGATTCTCATAGTAGTGATAGTGACCTATATCTCCTTAGTCTTTGGTGAGCTTGTCCCCAAACGCATAGGGATGGGGTCGCCTGAAAAAATTGCAAAGGGGGTATCAGGACCCATGCTTTTTCTTTCGTGGGTGGCTCATCCGTTCGTATGGCTTCTTGCCAAAAGTACAAGCGGAGTGATGAAAATATTCGGGGTATCCAACAAAGAGACTAAAGTGACCGAAGATGAGATACTTTCGATGATAGCGGAGGGAAAAGAGGATGGCGAAGTGCAGGAGGTGGAGCAGGATATTGTCGACAGGGTATTTTCTCTCGGCGACAGGAAAATCGAGTCTATTATGACATCTCGCAATGAGATGGTGTGGATAGACCAGGATATGAGCAATGATGTGATTAACGAACTTGTCAAAAAAGACCTTTTCGAAGTTTATCCTGTGGGAAAGGGAAGTTTGGATGAAATCATCGGAGTGGTATATCTCAAGGATTTGTTTGGCAAGCTTGATGATCCTAAGTTCAATATCTCGCAGATTCTCAAGCCTGTGCAGTATTTCCACGAATACACTGATGTCTACAAAGTGCTCGAGCAGATGAAAGACAAACAGATAGGTTATGGTCTTATTTGCGATGAATTCGGCGTGTGTCAGGGGATTGTCACCCATAAGGATATCTTGGAAGGATTGGTGGGCAATATCTCAGATGACGAAGAAGAGCCTGACATCATCCCTCGCAAGGCAGGCGGTTGGCTTGTGGATGGACAGTGCCCTTTCTACGATTTCCTGGAACATTTTGACCTCGAAGATTTGGAAGAAGAGAATGAGTACAACACGGTCGGAGGTTTAATCTTAGAGCTTCTCGAACATATTCCTCAATCAGGGGAACAGGTCTATTGGAATGGCTTTAGTTTTGAAGTCGTGGATATGGACGGAGCCCGTATTGATAAAGTATTGGTAACTAAATTAACTCAAAATAAACAAACTAAATGAAACGTTTTATCTTCTCGGCACTTTGTGTACTGCTCTGTGCCTATGTACCATTCACCTCTCTATCTGCACAGGAGAGTGAACCTTATTATTGTGCAACTCCGGGCAAAGTATTGTCTTTTAACAACTATGATAAGAAAGAGCAATTGTCAGGCTCTTACACTATGCGTGTAGATAAATGTGAGGGGGATATGAATAATGGGTCTGTATCATATACATATCTTTTTTATGATGAAGATGGTAAGCCACTTTTCGGAGATAAAAATGATGTGGTGATGGATGTTACTATCGTCAACGGAGTGACCTCTTCCAAGATGCATGATATGAAGAAGGCTTCCAAAACTCAGGATTTGTTTTCAAAAGGGGACGCAAGTCATATTCCGGCAGAATTGAAAGTGGGGATGACTATCAAAGACGGGTATATCTCAGTACATGTAAATAATTTCAAATCATCTGTCTCAGTGTCCAATAGGAAAGTGACTGAAGAAAAGGACATTACTGTAGAGGCAGGTACCTATCATTGTTTTCTAGTAGAAGAAGACCAGACCAATACTGTGCTCGGATTTGATAAGAAATTCAAAATCAAGACTTGGTATGCCAAGAATTTAGGCAACATCAGGCAGGAAGTATATGATAGAAAGGGTAAGTTGATATCTTATCAGATATTGACCAAGGTTTCTAATTAGAAGACTTTTTGTCGTCGTTTTCTGCCTCTTTCATCAGCTTGTCGAAGCAGTGTCTGCAAATGGGCTCGTAGATATCTTTCTCTCCGAGCTCAACGAGTTTGTCGCTTTTGGATAGTCTGTGGGAATGTAGAGCTGGGTCTCCGCAGCGGACGCAGATAGCATGAACCTTATCTACATGTTCTGCCACTGCCATAAGATAGGGCATAGGGCCGAATGGCTTTCCGAGGTAATCCATATCGAGTCCGGCCACTATCACTCTCACACCATTGGAAGCGAGCTGCTGACAAACATCGATGATACCCATATCGAAAAACTGTGCCTCATCGATTCCCACCACTTCGACATCACCTGCGAGAAGGAGAATGCTTGACGAAGAATCTACGGGGGTAGATGTAATGGTCTTGGAATCGTGTGACACTACATCTTCTTTGGAATAACGAACATCGATGCCGGGTTTGAAAATCTCAACCTTTAAATTGGCAAATTCAGCGCGTCTGAGCCTTCTTATCAGTTCCTCTGTTTTGCCGGAAAACATCGAGCCACAGATAACTTCTATCCACCCCGGTTTTTTTGCGTTTTCTAAAAACATTTCGTTATTTTTGCGATAACAAAGGTAATAATTTTAGTGTGATGGAAGAGAGAAATTCAGAGATTAAATCTGCATTTGACCATCTTTTTGATCTTCTCGACAATGAGAACAAAGAGTTGCGTGCAGAGTTGGAGGAACTCAAACGACAGATAGCTTCTATGTCGATGCCTGCTCCTAAAGAGCACACATCAGTTTCTGCAGAGTCTACCTCTGCTCCTGACGAGTCTGCCTCTGTTGCTGCAGAGTCCACCTCTGCTCCTGAAGAGACGGGACCGAAGACCATAGTGATTGGGAACGATGATACTCCGTTTGAACTTTCACTTCGGAGCGAAAAAGAAGATAAGAGCGATAATCATACTATTATCGGAGAACTCTTTTCCGATGAAGATTCGGTGGTCCACAGAGCGATGACGCAACATGCATGGGAGGTAGATATCCCGGGTTCTAAAATCAATGATGTGATTTCTGCCATGACACTCAATGACAGAGTTGTTTTCGCTCGGGTTCTTTTCGATGATGACCAGGAGCAAATGGACCTCACATTGGAACGTATCAATGAGACAGGTTCTTTCAAAGAGGTGCTTTTCGATATGAGAGCTGCTTTTCCGGAATGGGATGAGAGCAGTGATGAAGTGTACAGATTTTATATGATGGTCAGAAGATTGTTTGTGTAAATATATGGGAACACTTTTTATCATCCCCACTCCGGTAGGCAATCTTGAAGATATCACTCTGAGGGCCATCAACATTCTCAAGAGCGTAGATACCATCTATGCGGAAGATACCCGTACAAGTGCCTTTCTTCTCAAAAAATACGACATTCACACCCACATGGAGTCGCATCACAAGTTCAACGAGCACCAAAACTGTTCACAGATTTGCGATAAGATACTCACGGGACGAGATGTCGCTGTCATCTCAGATGCCGGCACGCCGGGGATTTCAGACCCGGGATTTCTTTTGGTAAGAGCTTGTATCCAACACAATATCACTGTAATAACCCTGCCTGGGGCTACTGCATTTGTCCCTGCACTCATAGATTCGGGACTTCCCTCAGACAGTTTTGTGTTTGACGGTTTTCTTCCCGTCAAGAAGGGGAGGCAGACCAAATTGAAAGAGTTATCCGAAGAGGGACGGACTATGATTTTCTATGAATCTCCATTTCGTCTTGCCAAGACTCTCTCTCAGATGGGAGAATTCTTCGGGCTCGATAGAAGAGCATCCGTCTCGCGGGAGATTAGTAAAATACACGAAGATACCCGCAGAGGTACTTTGGGTGAATTGTCGGAATGGTACACGCTTAATCAGCCAAAAGGAGAAATAGTATTGATAGTGGAGGGGAGAGATTATGTCGGGAAAGGAAAAAATATCTAAGGGATTATCTACTGCAGTTGTGGCTCTTGTGTTTCTGCTCTTGATAGTGCAGCTCTCTTTTTTTGTATACAGCGCCATTGAAAATGTCAAATCGAGGCAGATAGAGGGAATCCCATTATCTGAAAATAAACCTGAGGGGAACAAAACGACGGAGGATGTCCCACAAGCTCCCTCTCCAAAACTCAAAAAGAAACTTCCCAAGAAACAACCGTCATCTGCTAAAGATACAGTTGCCACTGCATTACGAGGGGAGATAAAGCAGTCAGAAAGCACAGAGGACAAGAACTGGAAATGGGATATGGTGGAATTGAATTCTGCTGACAGTGCAATGCTTGTATCTCTTTCGGGCATTGGTCCATATTATGCCAAAAAAATCTTGGAGTACCGCAGCAAACTATGGGGCTCATTTCATGATGCGGTTCAGTTGTTGGAAATAAGGGGTATAGATTCGTTGAGGTTTGCCCGTATCAGAGAGAGAATTTATATCGATTCGGCCTCTGTCCGCTATATAGACCTGAACACTATTTCGGTAGATTCGCTGGCGATTCATCCATACATAGGTCCATACGCAGCGAAGGGGATAGAACGCTATCGTAACGTCGTATCCCCTTCGGTTATTACTTTGCAGGACTTGGTAGACAATGGTGTTCTCACCGAGTCATCTGCGCAGCGGATAGAAAGGATTATCTTACCTTCACATCGTAGAGCAACCTTGCGTAAACACCATTCTCCTTCATGAAAGAGTAGTATAGGTCCTCAATGGCTTTCTCAGGATTGGAAACAGCTTCGATGGAAGCATCTGCTTTCTTGAAACTCTCCATCATCTTCTCTATAGGATTTTTCACGATGGGATATTCTACCAATCTGTACTGAGAAAGATTGGAAGAGGCTGCTGCATAATTCACGGCAGCGAAAATATCTCCTTTTTCATCAGCAAGGTTGATGCCGAGTGCATCATCGCCTGCCCATACTCTTCCCTGAGCTATCTCATCCACTTTTTCGGGAGTCATACCTCTACCTGAAGCGACTATCGACAAGAATGAATCATAGATAATCTCGATCTCCTTCTGGATATATTCCACTTCGGATTTGTCGAGAGGACGCATCATAGACATCATATCTGAATGTTTGTTGGATGAAATGGAGACAGGATTGATGCTCAATTTGTTTTTGAGAACTTTGCCAAAAGAGGGTATCATGCTGAAGACTCCGATAGACCCTGTGAGTGTGGTGCTGTTGGTGAAAATCTTATCAGCATTGGCAGAGATCCAGTAACCGCCGGAAGCAGCGTATGAGCCATAGGATGCTATTACGGGCTTCACTTCTTTCAGACGGATGAGTTCCTTTCTGATGATTTCGGCTGCTTGAGCACTTCCGCCGGGGGAGTTGACTCTAAATACGACAGCTTTGATAGAACTATCTTTTCTTACAGTAGAGAGTACAGAAGCGAATTTATCGGCTGAGATTTCGTCCCCTTTACCTGATACTATCTCTCCATCGGCATAGATGATGGCGATTTTGTCTTTGGCTTTCAAGTCGGGTTTGATACGGGCGGCGGCATATTTGTCGAGAGTTATCATCTTGATATCTTCCTCTTTTTCTACTCCGAAAAGATTGCAAAGTTCATTGACAATATCTTCTCTGGAGAAGAGTCCATCCACTAAATTGGCTTTCAGAAGGTCTTTGGGGGAGACAAGCTCGAGGTCATCAATCAGACGGTTGAATTCTTTAACTTCAATATTTCTCGAAGCGCAAATGGAGGAAGAAATGGCATTCCATAAAGAATTGATATAAGCCTGATTTTGTTCTCTGTTGGCTGCACTGATATCGGAGGCAATGAATTGTTCTCCTGCAGATTTATATTTACCATGTCTGATAAGCTGTACATCGACTCCAAGTTTATCGAGAATCCCTTTGAAGAACATAATTTGGGAGGAAACTCCATGGATATCAACTGCACCTTCCGGATTGACATAGATTTTATCTGATACACTTGACAGATAATATCCTGCCTGAGAGTAATTTTCACAATAGGAAATGATGGCTTTTCCAGAATTGCGGAATCTCTCCAAAGCATTTCTAACCTCTTCAACATGTGTAAGGCTTGAAGAGAGAGCTTCGGGATTGATGTATATAAATTTGATAGCAGGATCGGTGGCTGCATATTCGATAGCTCTTACTGCTGTGTAAATACCCATCTGACTCGGCTTGGAGAGGCGGGCATCGATGGAACCAAGGTCAAAAGGTTCTTCCATACCTTGTTCTCCAATCTGTTGATTGAAATTGATTTTAAGAATGGCAGAAGTAGGTACTGTAGCGACAGCTGTATCTGCGAGAGAGACCATTGAACTGATCATCGAGAAAACGAGGAGGCAGCAGATGAGCAGCGCGATTAATGCTCCACAGAAGGAAGCAAAAAGAGTTTTGAAGAAAGATTTCATACGTTTATTATTGAATTATATCTTGCAAATGTAGTCATTATTAGTACCTTTGCAAATCAAATGACCATGAAAAAAGCAATTTTATATTTCCTCTCTTCGCTCTTGCTTTTTACCTATGTAGTTTCTTACATAGGAGTCAGGATTCACAAGTGTTCCTGCAATGGCACTACCGAGCTTATCCTCTTTTTCGGGCACTCTTCCTGTGATGAACATCACGCACATATCCATCTTAGTCATAGTTTGACTCACGAAGGAGAGATGGACCATTGTCATCATCATCACCGGGATGGATGTTGCAATACAGAAGTGGTAGTGCTGACTGCTGACCGGGAAGTCAGACCGGAGCAAAATCTGATAAATGTTGATTTTCAAACATTGGCTCCGTCTCACCTCTCCATTGCAGAGCTCATCGATGTCTCTTCTTCATCTGATAAAATCTCTCTTCTAAGAGATGAAATACCACCATTAATAGATAATAGCAGCATCTTTGCACGCATTTCGACTTGGAGATTGTAGATATTGATAGACTTATCAGTTTATTAATATTTTATATCTTTTACAATGCGAAAATTATTTATCATTTTTATATTTATTATTGCTCTTGCGCCATCTTTGTATGGGCAGAGAACAGGTTTGCTTAAGGGTGTAGTATATGGCTCTGTGGGAGACGGAAAGAGAGAGCCCGTACCATTTGCTACTGTTTATTGGTTAGAGTCCGGTACTTTTATGGATTGTGATGAGAAAGGTGCCTTTACTTTCACCACATTTAAGCAAATAGATGCCACCCTTGTCGCCTCAGCAGTAGGTTACAATAAAGATACTGTGACCATCACTCCACAAATGACATATGTGGAGTTCAATCTGGTAAGTATCAATGAATTGCAACAAGCGCTCATCTTGGGTAAATCTCAGACAAATTATCTTTCCAAGCTCTCTTCGGTCAGGACAGAAGTGATATCTGCTGCCGGCCTTTGCAAGATGGCTTGCTGCAATCTCGCCGAAAGTTTTGAAAATTCCGCAAGTGTGACGGTCGGTTATTCCGATGCTATCACGGGTGCTCGTCAGATAAGATTATTGGGTCTTTCGGGCATATATACTCAGATGCAGGATGAGAACAGACCTGTCATGAGAGGACTTGCCTCTCCTTTCGGACTTTCTTATATACCCGGGCAGTGGCTTGAAAGTATTCAAATAGCGAAAGGTCCTTCGTCAGTGATTAACGGAGTAGAAGCAATCACCGGTCAGATCAACATGGAACATCGCAAACCTACCGACGAAAAGCCTCTTTTCATTAATTTGTTTCTCAGTCATACTCTGCGAACAGAGGCCAATGTCGCCTCTTCGCTCCAACTCAACGATAAGTGGAGCACTATAATACTGGGACATTTTTCCATAGACCCCATGGCTCACGATATCAATAAAGATGGGTTTAAGGATGAGCCCAATACTATGCAATTTAACTTTGCCAACCGCTGGCTCTATTATGACCAAAGCGGAGTGCAGGTAAGATTTGGTGTCAAAGGGGTATATGAAGAGAGACTTGGCGGTCAGATGGATTACAAAAAAAACATGAGGTCTGAACTCTTTACTTCCAACACTTACTGGGGCAGTGACATCGTAAACAAAAACATCAACGGTTATCTGAAAGTGGGTGTCCCTCTCAATGCTGACAATTCTCACAATATAGCGATGATAGCCGATTACACATATCATCATCTTGACTCTTATTTCGGGGCAAAAAGTTTCTATGGTCAGCAACATTCCGGATTTGTCAATATCATCTATCAGGGTATTCCCAACGACAATCACAGATTTAGTTTCGGAGTGCGTGACCAGTATGATTTCTTCGATGAGACTCTGAAAGATGTATATATCTCCTCCATAGTAAGGCATCAGGACGGAGGTGCAGATGTGACCAAGGAGGAAAACATATATAATCTCGGCAGAAGTGAGAATCAGGTGGGTGTGTACGGAGAATATACTTACAATTACGGAGATAAATTTACCGGTGTGGTGGATTTGAGTCTTGACTATAACAATCTTCACGGACTCCTTTTCTCTCCCCGAATGAATTTAAAGTATTCCATCACCGATTACCTTGTGCTCAGGGCTTCGGGAGGGAGAGGATTTCGTTCTCCCAACATCATAGTCGACAATCTCGGGATTCTATCCACCAACAGGAAGATAAAGATAGATGATAATCTTGATATGGAGAGGGCTTGGACTTATGGTGGCAATATCACCGGATACATCCCTATTGGGTTCGGAGAGAACACATGTTATCTGAGTTTTGATTATTTCAGGACAGATTTTCAAAATCAGATTATCGTGGACCAGGAAAGGGACCACCATCTTGCCTGGATTTACAACCTTGACGGCCGTTCCTATACCAACACATATCAGGCTGATTTTGCAGTCGAACCTATCGAAAGATTTACGATTCTCGCTACTTTCAGATATACAGATGCCAAAGTCACTTTAGCTGATAAAGGATTGGTGGAGAGACCTTTGACCAGTAAATATAAAGGTGTGCTCAATCTTCAATATGCTACCAGAATGAATCTTTGGACATTTGACTTTACTGCTCAAATCAATGGGCCTGCCAGACTTCCCGACTTCGCAGTAGAGAATGGCAAACAATACTCCGAAGTTTACCCCGTGCTCTATGCTCAAGTGACAAGAAAATTCAAAGGATTCGATGTCTATATCGGTGGTGAAAATCTCACCAATTACCGACAGAAGAATCCTATTATCAGTGCAGAAGAACCATATTCCAAAGATTTTAATGCTACTGTGGTATGGGGACCTCTCATGGGAATAAAAATCTATGCGGGGATGAGATTTACATTATGGAAAAAATAACAAAAATTAGAAATATCAACATTATGAAAAATTATTTAAAAATCGCTCTGTTAGTTTTAGTATTTACACTTTTTGCACTATCTTCGAACGCCCAAAATAAGAACAAGGCTCAGAAGGAGAGTGAGGTGACATTCGTAGTAAATATGGATTGTGCGAATTGTGCCAAGAAGATAGAAGCCAATCTCCCTTTTACCAAAGGTATTAAAGATCTTAAGGTCTTGCTTGACGATAAGACGGTGTGGATTAAGTATGATTCCCTTAAGACAGACAAAGCCCAATTGATAGAGGCGATAGAAAAACTTGGTTACTCAGTAGAGGGAGAATTGGGAAAGCACGAAGCAGATAAAAAATAATATAAATGTTCAAAATCGTCAGAAAGGAGATGCTCACCCCCGTCATTTGTTTGATGGAGGTGCATGCTCCCAGAATAGCATCTTCAGCAAAGCCGGGACAGTTTCTCATAGTGCGGGCTTTCGAAGAAGCTGAAAGGATACCGCTCACTATTTGTGATTACGATGTCAGTCGGGAGACTGTCACAATAGTCACTCAGATAGTCGGTGCCTCCACCAGGAAGATTTGCGCCTTCGACAAGGGGGATGAATTTGCCGATGTGGTGGGTCCTTTGGGACATCCTTCAGAATTCATACACCTTTCTGACAATGAACTCAAAGGGAAGCGTTTTCTTTTTATTGCAGGGGGAGTGGGGACTGCACCAGTCTATCCTCAAGTCAAATATCTTCATCAGAAAGGAGCATATGTAGATGTGATTATCGGTGCTAGGTCTGCCGATCTTATTATTATGGCAGATGAGATGTATGCAGTATGTGATCACCTCCATATTTGCACCAATGATGGTTCTATGGGGACCAAGGGTCTTGTGACAGATATACTTGACAATTTGATGAGTAGCGGCGAGAAGTATGACCGGGCAGTAGCCATAGGGCCTATGATTATGATGAAATTCGTCACCATAGCTTCTCGAAAATACAATCTTCCTCTCATAGTGAGCCTCAATACATTGATGGTAGATGGTACCGGGATGTGCGGCGCTTGCCGTGTCACAGTAGGAGGCAAGACGAGGTTTGCTTGCGTGGACGGACCTGAATTTGATGCATATCTTGTTGACTTTGACGAGGCTATGCGCAGACAATTGATGTATAAAGATCAGGAGATAGAGGCTGACCATAAATGTAAAATCGGATTAAATTCAAGATAGGACTATGGACAATATTAAGACAAGAGTGCCTGTCAGAGAACAAAATCCCAAGGTCAGAGCACACAATTTCGATGAGGTTTGTTTCGGGTATAATGCCGAGGAGGCTCAATTGGAGGCTTCCCGTTGCATAAACTGCAAAAAACCCAGATGTATGGAAGCCTGTCCCGTCTCCATTCAGATTCCCTCATTTATCCAAAAAGTGAAGCTGGGCGACTTCGCTGCTGCAGCCGGTATCATAGCTTCTGATAGTTCACTTCCTGCAGTCTGTGGTCGTGTCTGTCCTCAAGAGACTCAGTGTGAAGGTTCCTGCATCTTAGGAGTGAAGGGAGAACCTCTGTCGATAGGTAAGCTCGAACGTTTTGTGGCTGACTGGGCCGGAGAACACAATGTAAGATTTTGTGAGAAGGCTCCTGCCAATGGCAAGAAAGTGGCAATAGTGGGTAGCGGTCCTTCGGGACTTGCCTGTGCCACAGACCTTGCTCGCTGGGGATACGATGTCACTATCTTCGAAGTGCTGCATAAAGCTGGTGGAGTACTTCAGTATGGCATTCCCGAATTCAGATTGCCCAAATCCAAAGTAGTGGAAAATGAGGTGGACAATGTTCGCGCCCTGGGGGTAAAAATAGAGAATGATGTGGTGGTGGGAAGGACTGTTACTATAGACGAGTTATTTGAGAAAGAACATTTTAGCGCAGTATTTGTGGGCTCAGGAGCCGGACTCCCCAAGTTTATGGGCATCCCGGGGGAAAATCTCAACGGAGTGTTTTCTGCCAATGAATTTCTCACCCGTGTCAATCTTATGAAAGCATCCGATTCTTCATACGATACCCCCATATATGTGGGGAAAAGGGTAGCAGTAGTAGGAGGAGGCAATGTTGCTATGGATGCAGCTCGTTGTGCATTACGTCTGGGCGCAGAAGTGACAGTAGTCTATCGTCGCACCGAAAAAGAATTGCCGGCACGTGTAGAAGAGGTACATCACGCACAGCAGGAGGGTATTCTTTTCAAAATGCTTACCAATCCTGTAGAAGTGCTTGGGACAGCAGAAGGATGGGTCAAAGGACTTCGTTGCGAGCAGATGAGACTTGGTGAGCCCGATTCTTCGGGACGAGCCAAACCTGTAGCCATTCCTGATTCTTGTTTTGATATTGATGTGGATGTGGTGATAATGTCCCTCGGGACATCTCCCAACCCTCTCATTTCCCTCACCACCAAAGGTTTGGATACTGACAAATGGGGCTGTATAGTGGCAGATGATGCAGGTGCCACCACCAAAAAGATGGTATTTGCGGGTGGCGATGCAGTCACAGGAGCGGCCACAGTGATTCTTGCCATGGGAGCAGGACGCACAGCAGCAGCTTCCATACATGCTGCCCTTAAAGAAAAATAATTATTATCTCAGGTCTGTGATAATAATATCCGAATCCGAAGATTGGGGAGAAAAGGAATAAAAATCTGATGATTTGGCAGTGATATTCTTGAATGAGATAATCTCTGCAAAATATGAGTCTCCTGTGATATTTTCATAGCGCAACGAAAGAGGAAGTAGGGTAGTCTTCTCTATCTGAAGCTGCAAAGAGATGTAGTTGGCTTTCTTGTCGACAGGCTTAATGGTGATTTTATAAGCAGAATGACCTTTATAGACTGTCTCTGTGGGATGAGCTGAAAAGGAGTAATCGTTGAGGTCAATCGTGCGAAGCACACCAAAAGGATTTTCTGTGATATCCCGACTCTGTGTATCGTGAGGGACTATGGTGACCTCTTCGTTGGAGGTGTCGTATATCCATTTGGCAGAACCATCGCAAAATACTGTGAGTGAGGGGGTGATGAGTTTGAACAGTTCTCCCTGGGCTATAAATTCTCCTGCTTGTACATCAGTGACTTCGGTGGTAGATTTGATAAACTCAAATGAGAAAGATATATCGATACATTCAGAGGAATTAATCTTGTCTTTCATCTTGCTCATGATGCTTCTGGAGGATTGACCTTTCAGAAAGACAATTCCCGACAACAACATTACGGTTACCAGCAAAAAACGTTTCATAAGAGATTACATATTGGAAAGGAGCTGTTCCAGAGATTCCAAACTGGTAATACGGACCACTCTGGCTTTGCTACCCTCTGAAGGACCCACTATACCGGCATCTTCAAGCTGGTCAATAATCCTGCCGGCTCTGTTGTATCCAAGATTCATCTTTCTCTGTATGAGAGAAGTGGAACCTTGCTGTTCACGTACTATGAGTCTGGCTGCCTCTTTGAAGAGATCATCGCGTTCGTTATTGTCTCCGCGTGAGTTCCATCCTGATGAATTGCTATCTTCAGGAACATATTCCGGAAGAAGGTAAGCACCACCGCACCCCGGTTGGTCGTGAACGAATCTAGTAATCCTTTCCACTTCAGGTGTATCGATAAATGCACACTGTACCCTCACAGGCTCACTGGTACCGGTGTAAATAAGCATATCTCCTCGACCGACAAGTTGATTGGCTCCAGTCTGGTCGAGGATAGTCTTTGAATCAATACTTGAGAAGACTTTGAAAGCTATACGGGCGGGGAAATTGGCCTTAATAGTACCTGTAATGATATTGGTGGTGGGGCGTTGAGTAGCTATCACTAAGTGAATACCTATGGCACGAGCGAGCTGGGCAAGTCTGGCGATAGGCTCTTCAATCTCTCTTCCTGCCGTCATCAGCATATCTGCAAACTCATCGATTATTACCACTATGTAAGGCATAAATTCGTGCCCTTTACTCGGGTTGAGCTTGCGTGACAGGAACTTCTCGTTATACTCTTTGATGTTTCTGACAGATGCTGCCTTGAGAAGATCATAACGTCTGTCCATCAGCTTGCAAAGAGATTTGAGAGTGTAGATGACCTTTTGAGTGTCGGTGATGATGGCCTCTTCTTCTTCAGGAAGTTTGGCGAGGTAATGGTCTTTGATGGGACCGTAAAGAGACAATTCCACCTTTTTGGGATCCACAAGGACAAATTTCAATTCTGCAGGGTGCTTCTTGTAGAGAAGGGAAGTGATGATGGCATTAAGTCCCACTGACTTACCCTGACCGGTGGCACCTGCTATGAGAAGGTGCGGCATCTTGGCAAGGTCGAAACTCATTACCTCATTGGATATGGTAAGTCCCAAAGCTACAGGAAGGTCGTATTTGACATTTCTAAATTTGGGGTCTTCGAGGACTGACCTCATCGAGACTATGCTCGGCTTCTCATTGGCTACCTCTATGCCGATAGCATTGGTCCCCGAAAGAGTGATTACACGTACTCCTTTGGCAGCAAGAGAGAGGGCAATATCCTCTTCAAGCCTCTTAATCTGAGATACACGTACTCCCGGCGCAGGGACTATCTCATAAAGAGTGACGGTGGGTCCGATACGGGCAGAGATTCTTGATATGTTGATCTTGTAGTCTCTAAGGGTAGAGACGATTTTGCGATTGTTCTTTTCCAACTCGTCTCGAGACACTTCAAATTTCTGAGCTTTATACTCCTCGAGCAAAGTAAAAGGGGGAAACTTGTAATTATTGAGGCTGAGTCTGGGGTCGTATCTGTATCTCCACTCTTCATCGGTGAGAGCTTTGGAAAAATCGGTCTCGTCCGATTGAATAATCTCGATGGGAGGAATAGTATCTTCATCGTCAGAATGTTCTAAACCTCCTTCATCGCCTTTTTTACTACCTTTCTTGTCTTTATCTTCCTCATCTTCTTCTTTCTCACCATCATCTTCATCTTCTTCCTTGCCATCATCACCATCCTCTTCCTCTTCGTCATCATCATTATCATCATCTTCATCTTCTTCATCATCATCATTTTCCTCATCTTCATCGGTCTCTTCCCCTCCTTCGATACTTCCCTCAATTTCTCCTTCTGCTCCGGATAAAGGAGCTTTCTCCGATATTTTGAAAAGAGAATTAAAGAATCCGGTAATCTTGGATACTATTTTGTCGTTAAGAAGGATGAACCACAGCAGCAGTAAAAATACCACCACACAACCTGCTCCAATGCGTCCTAACATAGAGCAGAGCCAATCGTTGATATAATAACCGTATGACCCACCGGCCCCTTCTCCGAAGAGCGAAGTGGCTTTGGTGAAGGAAAAGATATATGAGAAAAACATCGATGTGACTATGCATCCCATCAGTGAAAGAAAGAACAGACGCCAGAGATTGATTTGTTTGATTTTAAAACAATAAATGCTGATGCCACCCAGGAAAAAGGGTACTACAAAAGCTCCAATCCCGAATAATTTTGATACCAACAAGTGGGACCACATAAAACCTATCTTTCCACCTCCGTTGTTGGCTGTGATAATGTTGGAGAAGACATCTCCATTGCTGAGGAGACTTTGGTCTTCTGCCCAGGTAAAGAGATAAGAGATGAGAGAGACAAGGGTAAAGAGAGTCAACAAGCCGAAAATCAATCCCAAGACGAAGCGAACCACGTCTTTATTAATCGAATAAAGAAGTACTTTCCGCTCTTTCTTTTTCTTTTTTTTCTTTTTCTTCTTGTCTGCGGACATGGTTATTTATTGTTTTTCCACCTGTTTTTGCCGTTTTTGCGGCGGTTCTTGTTGTTTCGATTATTGCCGTTGGGAGACATGATGCCTGGGCGAGAAAAAGTATCTTTTTCTGATAGAGTCTCCAAATGGATGTGCTCAGGCACAATCAATTTGCCGTTGGAAAGTTTTTCAATATCCTTGAAGATAGTCTCTTCAGAGACTGAATCTTTGTTCCAAATGAGATATTGTTGCCTCATATAAGAAGCCATCGCTTTGATCATGGCATCTTTCACCCCATCATCAGGGCGGGAGGCTATCACTTCTATCATATTAATGATATTCCTACCATAATGAGCGGCTGCCAGCGGGCGTTTCTCGACCGGTACCATCTCGGGAGGGGTGGAGAAAGATTCTTTTTCGGGAATAGGGAATGGAGAATCGATGTCAATGTCAAATCCGGAGATAATCTGAACATGGTCCCAAAGCTTATGTTTGAAGTCCGGCATCTCTTTGAGCTGAGGATTCAGTATGGCCATCACAGCTACCACTGCTTTAATCTGTTCATTACGCTTTTCTCTGTCGGGGATTTTTTTGACCTGCTCGATCATATCCTGCACGTGCCTGCCATATTCGGGCATTATCAATTTCTCTCTTGTCGTGTTGTAATCCATTTGATAAAATTTAGACAAAGATAGTTTTTTTAGATAAGGAAAGAAGTATCTTTGTGATGAATTTTATTACTTCTTATGGGAAATATATTAGTTACAGGCTGCAATGGTCAGCTTGGTACAGAGATAAAAAATCTTACCGCTCCGAGAACAGATGTTTTTTTCACAGATGTGCCAGAGCTTGATATTACCGATTTCGATGCTTTGAATCAATATGTGTCAGAGCATAATATCAATACCATCATCAATTGTGCCGCTTATACCAATGTGGATAAGGCAGAAGAAGATGAGGCAACTGCTCAAAAGATTAACTCAGATGGCCCCGGGACACTTGCAAAGGTCTGCAACACTCACGATGCTACTCTTGTTCACATTTCCACAGACTATGTCTTTGATGGGACTAAAAGTACCCCTTATCACGAAACTGACAGGCCCAATCCCAAAACTGCTTACGGGCGCACCAAGAGAAGTGGGGAACTTGCCATCAAGCTGTCTCAATGCAAATCTATCATTATTCGTACAGCATGGCTATATTCTCCTTATGGCAAAAATTTTGTAAAGACGATTCTTTCCCTCGGCTCT
>CAYMAX010000026.1:0-18770 GCA_964388595.1 uncultured Muribaculaceae bacterium | reverse complement strand
GAAGGAATGGATGGACGTGAAATTTTAGCCATAGGGAAAGGAAGATCTTTATAAAGATAATCAAACTCGCCCTTCTTGCTTCCTGCAGACAGAGGAAGCGATGCGATAGAAAGCATCATAATAGAAAAAATGCGACTAAAGGACATTTAAAGAGGTTTTTTGTAATCACAGTGCAAATATAGTAAATTTTCTGTTATCGTGCACGGAAATTGTAAAAAATTTTTTATTTGTGTCTTAGAAGTCCGTATCCATTGGTAAGATTTCTTCTTCTCTCGAGTATTTTTTCAAGCTCTGAATGGTCTCCTATCACAGGTAAATCATTTTTCCGGGCATCTTCGAGAAATCTCCAGGCATATTCTGATGCTATGACTGAATCTTTAATGGAGGGCAACTCGGGATTGAGAACTTTAGAGGAGACTGATTTTGAAAAAAGATCAAGCAGAACATTAAGATTTTTATCGCCAAACGGCAACTCTTTATGTATAGTCTTCGTAACCCCGTGCATCTCAATGGTAGCTCTCTTAAAATCGTGGTACATCCTCGCTATCCCCTTAGTGCCTATAATGTCGTTATAGGAGAAATGTACGAGGTCCTTTGAAAGTTGCCCATAGCAGTGTCCCTGCGTGATATCGAATGTCACCCCATTTTCAAATGTCCCATGACATTGAAGCCACCATGGTGCTCCGTTGTCCCAAAAATCGACCGCTTGAGCATGCCAAGTCTTATATTCACTCCCTGCATACCATCTCGCGAAATCTACATAATGCATACCGCAATCGTGGAAGCATGGACCTTCAGGGGCATGACCCTCTCCGGGTGCAAGGCCTGGAGTGAGGTGACATATCCGGACTATGGCCAGTTGTCCCAATTCTCCCGAATCCAAAAAGGCTTTAATCTCTTTGTTAAACCACGCATTACGAAGTGGAAGATTGACAGTAGAGATAATCTCGGGATGAGAGTTAAGAAGTTTCACCAACCTCCACTCGTTATCAATATTATCTGATATAGGCTTTTCTGCAATGAAATATTTCCCAGAAGAGACAGCCTTTTCTATCTGAGCACCCCTGGAATCTGAGAGAGCTGAAAGAATAACCACTTGTACTTGGGGGTCTGCAAAAACAACATCTTCATCCTCCACTATTACTGAAGAGGGTGAAAGATGTGCAGCCAGAAGACGACTATTCTCATTGGTGTCGCATATATATGATACCTTCCACACAGGCTTGTCATGAAGATGATTGGATGCGATTATCTCTCTGAGAAACATCTCTCCCATCCTGCCAAAACCGATAATTGCTACATTAATAGGCATACAAAAAAGTCTTGTTTACAAAGGTAGGACATTTGGGTGTTTTCACAAATATTGTTATTAAATTTGTCTGGACGCAATTTGATATCAATCAACAAAACATAACTATATGAGCAAACCTATCTCAAGACGTAATTTTATTGAAAAATCTGCATTAGCTACGGCAGGAGCCATCATCGCCACTTCTCCACTTCTTGCGAATGTATCTCGGGTCCCTGCAAGTAAAAAAACGAAAATCTCACCCAACGACAAACTCAATATCGTAGGTATTGGAGTAGGAGGACGTGGTGGTGCTGTCATTAGCAGACTCGCTTCTCAAAACATCATCGCTCTGTGTGATGTGGATTGGAAGTATGCTGCACATAAATTTAAAGAATTTCCCGATGCCAAGCTCTATAAAGACTATCGTAAACTATTCGATGAGATGGGTAGTCAGATAGATGCAGTAGTTATCGGCACAGCAGACCATAGTCATGCAGTTATTGCAGCACAGGCACTTGCCATGGGCAAGCACGTCTATTGTGAAAAACCCCTCACTCACACCGTTTACGAGACGAGACTTCTTACCAAACTCGCCGCCAAACATCGCGTTGCCACACAGATGGGCAACCAAGGAGCTTCAGGAGAAGGGGTCCGTATGACATGTGAAGCTATTTGGAGCGGAATGATAGGAGAAGTAACTAAAGTGGAAGCATTCACGGACCGTCCTATCTGGCCACAAGGTCTCGAGACGCCACAAGAATCACAGACTCCTCCACCTGACCTCGACTGGGACCTTTTTATCGGCCCGGCCAAATATCGCCCTTACAATGAAATTTACCATCCATGGAACTGGCGCGGATGGTGGGATTTCGGCACAGGTGCTCTCGGAGATATGGCTTGTCATATCATGCAACCCATCACTTTGGCCCTTAATCTGAAATCACCCTACGCAGTGCAGGGAAGTTCCACATCTCTTATGACAGACTGCGCTCCCAATGCACAGACAGTTACTTTTAAATTTCCTGCCCGAGACAATATGCCAAGAGTGTCCATGCCTGAAGTCGAAGTCACCTGGTATGATGGAGGTCTCCTCCCCGATTACCCCAAAGGATGGCCTGAAGGCAAAAATATGAACGACGATGGTGGTGCCGTTATTTTTCATGGTACCAAGGATACATTAGTATGTGGCTGCTATGGAGTACGTCCCTGGCTCATCTCAGGAAGAGAGATTCCTGCTCCCACTATGACTCGAGAAGTACCTGACCACAATCACTACACCGACTTCATTCGCGCTTGCAAAGAATCTCCCGACAGCAGAATTCTTACAGCCTCCGATTTTTCAAAATCAGGACCTCTCAATGAAATGGTCGTGATGGGAGTCCTCGCAGTTCGTCTGCAGGACCTTCACAGGGAACTTTTGTGGGACGGAGATGCCATGCGTTTTACCAATATCTCACCTGAAGACACAATCACTTTCAAAGTCAAAGACGGTTTCTCCATTAAAGAGGGACATCCCACATTTGAAAACAAATATACCGACCCCATCAATGCCCTCAATTTCGCCAACGAATTAATAAAACACACATATCGCGAAGGATACTATCTTCCCGATATGCCCCTTTAATCATCATAACTTATGAAAAAAATTACTTTATGTTCATTAATCGCATTATGCGCACTCTCCCTGTTGGGAGTTAGTTCCTGTAAATTTTTTAATAAAAATAAAAACAATAAAGAAAAAGAAGATTCAGAGATGATAACACTTTTTGACGGTAAGACTTTTGATGGCTGGCGAGGATACAACCGCACCGATATCCCCAAAGCATGGACCATAGAAGATGGATGTATCAAAATCAATGGCTCAGGCCGCGGAGAAGCCGGCGCAGAAAACGGCGGCGATATCATCTTCGACCGTAAATTCCAAAATTTCGAACTTTCCCTGGAATGGAAGGTTGGCAAAGGCTCCAATTCAGGTATCTTCTATCTCGCTCAGGAAGTCCCCGGTCAACCAATATTCATCTCTGCTCCCGAATACCAAATCCTCGATAATGACAACCATCCCGATGCCAAGCTCGGAGTAGATGGCAACAGAACATCTGCCTCTCTTTACGATATGATTCCTGCAGTCCCACAAAATGCCAAGCATTGGGGAGAATGGAATACTGCCAAGATTTTGGTATATAAAGGCACCGTAGCCCATTTCCAAAATGACAAGAATGTTCTTGAATACCACCTTTGGACTCCACAGTGGAAGGAACTTCTCGACAATAGCAAATTTTCGCAAGAAAAATGGCCTGTGGCTTACGATCTTCTCATCAACTGCGGTGGTGACAATCACGAAGGTTATATCGGACTTCAAGACCACGGGGACGATGTTTGGTATAGAAACATCAAAATCAAAGTTCTCGAATAATGATTAAACATCAATATCTCATCATAGCAACGGCAATCGTTGCTATGATGTTATTCTATTCTTGTGGACACTCTCAGAAGGAGATAGGACTTCAACTCTATTCCATCGGGGGTGAAATTTCCAAAGATTTGGAAGGTTCTATTGCCTCTGTTTCAGAAGCAGGATACACTTTTGTTGAAGCAGCAGGTTATGACAGCAATCATGGCACATTCTATGGACTTGAACCTTCTGCCTTCACCACACTCTGCAATAAACACCATCTTCGTTTTCTCTCTTCACACATCACCGGACCGAATCCGGTCAATTCTTCCATTGCAGACTGCCTTTTATGGTGGAGGGAAGCCATTGAAGACCATCAAGAGGCAGGTGTACAATATATCGTACAGCCTGTAATATCTCAAAGCGCCTACACTTCCAAAGAAAATCTCGACGCCTATTGCCAGCTTTTCAACGAAGTAGGTCTGATGTGCAATGAAGCAGGCATCAGATTCGGATATCACAATCATAATCGTGAATTTACCACTTTCATCCACACCTCTCCCACTGATTCCATCAGACTTTACGACTATATGCTTTTGAATACAGATTCCGAACTTGTGTTCTTCCAGATAGACCTGTATTGGGCAACGGTAGGGGGAGTCTCTCCCATAGATTATTTTAAAGCATACCCGGGTCGTTTTGAACTCTGGCATGTCAAAGATGAATATGAGATAGGAGCTTCAGGCCACATTGATTTCGCCTCCATTTATCAATATGCAGCTATCTCCGGCATGAAGTATCAAATAGTCGAGCAAGAAGCTTTCTCCGAAGGTCTTACCCCTTTTCAGAGCATCAAGGCTTCTCACGACTTCCTTCAGAATGCCCCCTATGTAAGGTAATAGATACCAAGTTGAGTAAAAATGTTATCTTTGCCGCAAATTAATAATTGCAGCATGAGATATTTTATTCTTTTATTATGCGCTCTGACTCTAACTTCTTGTATTAAAAACAACAAGAAAGACCCTTCTCCGGAGGATCCTGTTGTGACAGCCAGACTTACTACCGAGACTGCATTTGTCGTCCCTGTTAAAAGTGATTCCACCACTGTGGTCACCTTCGGTGGAGATACTCTGTGTATTACCAAAGAGGCTACTTCTATTTGGGTACCCAAGACACAACTTGCTACCAAATCTGAACCTGAAATCGTAGTATCTTATATTGACGATAATGATCCTATCACCCGCAATCCATTCAATCAAATGTGGAGAACCATTGCTTTTGAAGATAGCGAAGAAGCCGATTATGACTACAATGACCTTGTCATTCATGCCATATATCAGCTGAAAGGGAGAAAATTTGCCATCGGCATTCACCCTATCGCTCTTGGAAGCACCAAGACTATCGCTTTGGGTTGCAAGATATATGTTAACGATGTGCTATTTGATAACTATGTCTTCTCTTCCAATTGCAGAGAGACTCTCTTTTCAAGTCAGGCCGGCTATATCAACACTCAGGTCAATAATCCCAATTTTCACACCAATTTCTACAAAGCCTCTTACATCGTCAACGATATTGGCACTTCTACCGCCACCAACATATCTGTAGTATGGTATATCCAGGTTGCCAACAAGATGTTTTATGCCGTCAATGACAAATGCGGTTATCTGACCCCCGACAAGAGACCTTACGGACTTATCATCACCAACACCGGTAAAAGTTATATGCAAGAGGGTCAAGTAGTGGGCACCAACTGGTTCCAATTCCCCTACGAATGGTGCTCCATCAGTAATGCTTACCCCACTTTCGATAGTTGGATAGACGGCACCTCAGAATACTGCGATTTCGCCAATCCCAATACCGACTATGCTATCGACATTGATACATATCTTTACGACCGCCCGGGAAAGGGATTGACTAGAATCTATTATTTCCCAATGGGAAGAAAGGTGATTTAATTTACTGCGTCCAATAAGGGTTGCACACTCACTTTCGAACCTACTGCCTTTTCCATCCAAATCTGAGGAGTTAATCTTCCGAGGAGATACATACGTTTTATCTCATTGGCAAACTCTGTGCTGTTTTTACAAGCAGAGAGATGATTTTCAAGTTGATATTCAATGATGTGTCCGAATGGATAATTGGGAAGATACATCGGAGAATTAATCATGTGTGAATAGATGGCCAAAATCGGAGAATCGTGAGTTCCCAATATAGGTTCGTAATATTGGTTCCATACCTGATGAGCAATATTCAGAACTGCCTCTTTGAGCTGCTCTGCTGTAGCGGAAGAGTTGTCATAAAGCCATCTCCAAGTGTACATATCTACAAGTGCCACCCCCATTATTTCATAGGCTCCCCAGAAAATATCAAGTATAGTGTTTTTGTCAATTTTCTGGTCGTAACCCAATAAATTGAGGTCCCTCTTTTGGAAAATAAAAGCAAGAGTCTCCGTGAAAGCGGTATTGGGCACGCCATTGAGCATATAATAATCTATGTCATAAAGGTCTAATGTTTGCTCCACGTTGTGACCAAATTCGTGTACTGCTATATTGTATCCTTTGTAGTCCATACCACTGGCAGGAATACGTGTGCGAAGCCTTGCCGGTTCCCAACGACCCTGAGCACCCCAGGCGTGTCCCGACCCGCGAGCACCTTCTACCACTATTTTGCTTGATATGAAATTGGCCTCTTCGGAAGAAAATCCGAGTTTCCTCAACATACGTGGCATATCTTTGTGAAAAGCTTCAGGGTTGGGATATAGCTTGCGTGTCTGTGCCGAGAGTTTATCTTCAGGGATAGCAGAACGGCTCTTGAATCCGTCATACCAGATATCGTAAGGCTGAAGTTCTCTTCCGAGTTTTGATTTAATCAGCTCTGCCACCTTCTTAACTTGAGGAGAAGAAATGAGTGATACAAATAATGACTCTATTTCGTCAGATGACACTTCCATACCCCCTTCAAAGTTGCGTTTGATACCTGTGGGCAACTGGGGACAATAAGCATCAATCTTCTGTTCAACTTTAAAAGTTTCGAGAATGTGAGCATACCTGACAGACCCTTCACAATCCATTTTTACCTCCTGACCATCTTTATAGACTTTGTTGGAAAAAGGAGCCCAATCATATTCGGGATTATTGATGACTTTGGAAGGGATAGTCTGATTGGTGATATGCTCCATCACTTTATAAATCATTTGCTGTTTTTCGAGCGCATTCGGAACATTTGCATAGTTGGACTTTATCTCATCACGAAGATTCCAATGAGCCAGAAGGACCATATCTTCGGGGAAAAGTCGTCTGCCGTCCTCGGTGAGAAGATGCCCCATCATTATATTGTAGGCTGCAATATAGTTTTCCGAATTGCTGTACACCTGTGACATCTCTTGTTGAATTGTGGCAGGAATACGGGTGGTAAAAAGATCTCCCATACGGGCATAAGCCCATTCAAGACGACTCCACTGCTCTCCAAGAGTATTTTTCTCATCAAGTGTGTAGTTGGGGAAGTTGAGCATAGTGATAAATGCCACTTTGTTATCAAACATATCATCAGAGAAATGGGCTGAAGAACTGTAACTGCCCATAATATAATCTATGTCCGTAAGCTCTGAGCCTGTCAGAGTCACAGGCATTTGAAGTCTTACAGTGGTCTGATTGGCCGTGCCGAAAAGCACTTCGAAAGCATCGGACAACTTCTCAAATAAGACTTTTTTGTCAGCTTGATCAGTTAAAAAGTTATGTAGAACAAACTCTTCATAATCTTTTTCGCTACCATCAGAAACTCTCCATAAAGCAGCTGTCTGGGACAGACCTTTATCCAATAGGGCCTTATCTGTCTGAGGGGCTGCCAGCATAATGCTGTCTGATAACTTCAGAATGGTAGTAGAAGTAATATTTGACATCTCTTTAGCGTTTTTACTTTGGTTGCAACCGGCCAACATAGCCATAACCAATAGAAGCGTTGCTGTTTTTTTCATATGATTGTTGATTAATACTATATTCACATCCACAGTATTGCTGATTGTAGAATTGTTTGGCAAGAATATTCCTTCTCTCATAGAGTCCTCCTTTTCGCCAATTCTTCTCCCAAAATACTACTTTGTCGGGATACTTGGAAGTAGCAAAACGTCCTGCTTCGAATATCTGATTGATGTCTTTCCACCTCGAAGAGACAAGAGAAGTGGTAAAAATGTGAAAATCGTGTTCCGAAGCATATTTTGCACTCTCAGTCAATCGTATTTTAAAACATTCCAGGCACCTTGCTCCTCTCTCCGGCTCATCCTCCATCCCCCTGACCTGCTCCTTCCAAGCTATATGCTCATCATCCTTATCTACAAATGGAACTTTTATCTGAGAAGCATATCGCACGATCTCTTCTTTTCTTTTAAGATACTCTTCATGGGGATATATGTTCGGGTTATAGAAAAAAATGGTAGGTGAATACTCATTTTCAAGCATCCACTCCAAAATAGCCGCAGAACATGGAGCACAACAGGAATGAAGAAGTATTTTTTGCATAAAACAAAGTTACATTTTTTTAGTAATTGACAATCATCTTTATACTTTCTCAAAAATTATTTAACTTTGAGTTGCTTATATGGATGTTAAAAAACATATCATTTTACTCTCATTATTGCTCTTCTCTTTTATGGCAAGAGCACAAAATAATGCCTTTGGAATTCGCGACGCCACTTACGAATATTATACTAAGTGCGAGAATGTAGCCAATGACTCCCTTTTACTTCCCATGCTCGACACTTTGTCACGTTTGGCGATAAAAGATGGTGATGTAATGATGCAGGCCATAGCTATGTGCAGTAGGATAGATTATTATATGCAGGTCAATAATCTCGACAGTATAATCTTCTGGGTCAACAGAGTCAAGGCTTTTTCCAAGAAGACCAAACAGCCCAAATACTACTATCTCGGCTGGGAGCGTCTCATCTCGTATTACATAAACACACATCAATTTTCCTCTTCCCAAAAAGAACTTTCACTGATGCTCAAAGAGGCTGAAAAGGATAACAACCAATTGGCTCTTGCCACCAGTTATTCCCTTCTCGCCCGACTATTCTCATCTTGGGGGATGGAGGACAAAGCGATTGAAAACTATTATATCTACATAAAATTCCTTGAAGAGGACAATCCCGACGATCCCAATCTTTTCGGTGTCTATCAGACTACAGCTTCCCTGTTTATGGATTACAGGCAATATGACAATGCCAAGATTTATCTTGATAAAGCATCTCATCTGGCTGCTATGCCATCTCAAAGCAATACACTGAATTGTCTATATGCTACTTACTATCTTTATCAAGATGATGTCGATGCTGCAGAAAAATATCTTCATAAAGTTAAAGGGTCTCATGACTTAGAGGCTATCTCAGGCAATAGCTTTTATTTCAAAGCAGAACTATTATATTTGGAGAAGAAAGGAGACTATAGAAAGGCTCTCAAGCTGTGTGATTTATATCTGTCTCACAATAAGACCACTCCTCCTCTCAATTATTTGAAAGACAAAATGACGTATCTGGCTCTTCTTGACCAGTACAGGGAAGCATACCTAATCGCCGCAAATATTCTTTCCATCAAGGATTCATTGTTCAATTCCAATTCAATACACGAATTTAACGATGTAGTTGCCAATTCAGAGATTAATCAGATTAGTCTGGATAGAGCCCGTCTGGAACAAAAAATAAACAACAACAGATTTGACTTCTTGACTATCATTCTGATATGTGTCATCGTCTTCTTATTTGTTCTCATTTTCTTCTTGATAAAGACTTACAGACTCAATAAAAAACTCAAAGAATCTGTCCTTATCAAGACCAATTTCCTTCAAAACCTTTCACACGAGATTAGAACTCCCCTCAATTCAATAGAAGGATATGCTCAAATTATCATGAGTACCCCTGACATGGATGAACAAACAAAATCTTTTGCCAAAATCATCATCAGCAATTCCAAAGCTCTTTTGCGACAGATTGAAAATGCCATCAACGCTTCTGACAATAACACTTCCCGTTCCAAACGCTTATACGATATCAACCAGTGCTGTAAAGATGCCATCAATTCCATGAACGATTTTCATCCTGGTCATGTCCCTATCTATCTTAAGCCACTCGATGGAGAGACTTTCTTTTTATTAGATTTGTTCGGCGTCAGACAAGTGATATCAAATTTGCTCGATAACGCCTGTCTGTTCACCAAGGAGGGAAAAATCATCATTAAAGTCAGACATTACAACAAAAGACTCAGAATTTCCGTTTCGGATACCGGTATCGGTATTCCTCTCGATAAACAGGATATGATTTTTGACTCTTTCTATAAAGTCAATTCTTTCACTCCGGGATTGGGATTGGGACTTACGACAAGTAAAAACATATCTGAATCTATGGATGGACATCTTGAGATAGACAAACTCTATACGATAGGGTGTCGAATGGTATTCACCTTTCCAGTGTCTAAATAATCATCGTTATATATGAAACATTCATTTTTAATTTTAGTTGCCTTTTTAGCAATCATTTCTTGCAAACCTGCCACCCCCGGACACGTTGATGTCTATGACAATTTCTCATCCAAGTATGTACTTCCGCGCACTGTCAGAGTCTGGGTACCTGAAAATTATTCTTCTTCCCGTGAGTACGCAGTCCTTTATATGCACGACGGACAAGCTTTGTATGACTCCACCACCACTTGGAACCATCAGGAATGGGGAGTGGATGAGATGGCCGGCAAACTTATCGATGAACATAAAATCAAACCTTGCATCATTGTGGGTATTGATAATACTCCGGAAATTAGAGGTATTGAATATATGCCGCAAAGAGTGTTTGATTACCTCCCTACAGGATTTAGAGAACAAGTTGCCATTACCAGAAAACAAATGTCCGAAGATGGTTTTGCCCGTATTGCCAATGCATCGGAGCATCCTGAGATCACACATGATGCTTTTCTGGCAGATAAATACCTGAGATTTATCGTAAAAGAGTTAAAACCATTTATCGACAAGACATATTCCACTTCCAAAGAGATAGACAATACCGTTATCATGGGCTCAAGCATGGGAGGACTTATATCCCTTTATGCTATCTGTGAATATCCCGAAATATTTGGCAGAGCTGCATGTCTTTCCATTCACTCCCCCATGGTATCTGCCCATTCCGGAGATACAACAGCTTCTATTAAATGGAACAAATCATTTGCAGATTACCTCAATGATTATCTCCCTTATCACAATTCTCGATTCATTTATATGGACCACGGAGACCAAACACTTGATGCTCTATATCCCCCCTATCAGGCCAGGCTGGACAAGGCTTTCACCGATAACGAATGGACCGAACCTTATTTCGTTACCAAAGTGTTCCCCGGGAAAGCACACTGCGAAAAGGATTGGGCTGAAAGACTTGATATTCCTTTAGTCTTTCTTCTTGGGAAATAGCGCATAGAATCTGGAACCTTTCCCCATTTCCGATTTGACACCGATAGTTCCACCCAAAAGCTCCACAAGACTCTTGGAAATGGAAAGGCCCAAGCCTGCTCCCTGTTTATATTCGTTTATCTTGATGAAACGATCAAAAATCACATTGAGTTTATCGTTGGGTATGCCACATCCCGTATCCTGTACATAAAGTTCGTATGTCTCTTCTGAAGAGACAGCCCCTATCTCCACATAACCTTGAGTCGTGGCATTAATGGCATTGCTCGCGAAATTGGACATTACTTGAATAAGACGCACTTTATCAGAATGAATGATAAAATCATTCTCAAGAGTCTTGACGCGTAGCTCTATTTTAAGATCCTTCTTCCATGAAAAACTTTCATAGACCTCATTACAAAGGTTATTTATGGAAAAATCTGTGAAGAAAAGGCTTAAAGTCCCCGACTCAAGTTTTGAAATATCAAGGATATCGTTTATCAGAGAGAGAAGATGTTCGTTGTTATCTTTAATCTTTTCCAGGAATTCTTGTCTTTCTTTCTCTGAACTTGCCGTACTTATTAGAGAAGAGAATCCTACGATAGCATTGAGCGGAGTACGTATTTCGTGACTCATATTGGCCAGAAAGGCCGATTTCAGCATATTGGCCTCTTCTGCTTTCTTTCTTAGATTGATGAGGTTTTCTGCCATAGCTTTCCAAGTCGAATTGTTGCGAATAAGACCTGTATATACAAGCACTTCTCCCTGTTCGCCCCTCTCAAAAGGGACAGCCATGGCTACTTCCCAATAATAATTTTTCTCACGAGAAAGTTTGAAACGATATTCGACCTGAATCTGCGAATCTGTTTTGGCATCCATCTTATCAACAAATGACTGATAATTTTCAATATCATCACGATATATAAAAGAAAGATATTCATTGACATCAATCGGCAGATTGGGTCTTACAGACAGTGCGTCATCAGATAAAAATGTTCGAGTGCGAGTATCATAAAGCCACTGAAGCATACCATTGGAGCTGAGAATAAAATCTGTACGGACTTTATAATCCACCAATGCTTTTTTGGTTTTTAACTCTTCAGTCACATTCTTCTGCATACCGACCACCTTGATGACTTTATTGTCATTGTCCTTTACCACAGTTATCTTGCTCTCATAAGACAACATCTTTCCGGTATTCTTCTCGTACACTCTGAAAACATGGTCACAATTCTGCAATTTTCCGCTACACAGATCATTGAATATTTTTTTATACCTAGGAATATCTTCGTTGGGGAGAAAACGACAAGATTCCTCCAATGACATACCCTCCCTGTTGATAGTCTCACCACGAAGAGTATAAAAGTAATCCTGTGCGACATCATATGTCCATACAGATATTTTACCTGCATTGATGGCGAGTTCCAACTCTTTACGGGCTTCCTCCAATTCTTTTTGTGCGTTTTTACGTATAGAGATGTCTCTGACTACAGATATGACCACGTCTTTATCTCCTATCATGGTCTTCTTGAGACTTATTTCCACCCAAAAATTCTCCCCTTCTTTATTTTTAGCCATCCTTTCATAAGTATAAGAATCGTGCTTGGAGAGGTAATTGAACTGTTCTTCACGAAGTTGCTGACCCGGTGCTAAAATGCTTTCACGCTTTGTATTGAGAAATTCCGACTTATTATTGTATCCGAACATCTTGATAGCACTCTTGTTGCAATCGACTATCTCTCCTTCCAAAGTCTCCACTACGATGGCTTCAGTAATAGAATCGAAGATAGTCTGGAAATTACGTTCACTGATGTCAAGTTTATTAACTGCCTTACGAATACGATATCTTAGTGCGATGATGAAAAACAGTGAGAAAACCACCAAAAAAACCAACAAAGCCAATATAGTTATCATAGTGGAAGACATCCGCTTGCTACTTGAATCGGTCATCCATTTGCTGTGAATACGGGCATAAGTTCCATCAGATAGCAATTGCACTATCCCCATATTAAGAAACATCCTCAGACCTTCATTGTCGTTGTTGACCACCATACCGTATTGAAGTGGAATATCATCAAAACTGTTTACTATCAGATTATTGAGCTTGTTCTTATTGACAACTTCATAAGCATATGCACTTGTACAGACTACAGCATCCGCATCTCCATTAATAAGTGCATCAATAGCATCCCTGATCGTATTGAATTTAATCACTTCTGAAGCCAAGTCGACTTGAGAGAGGTATTCTTCCCCTATCTCGTCTGACTGCACGGCAATTCTTTTCCCTTTTAAATCGTCAAGGGTATTGATACCAGCAGACTTCCGGCTGACATAACTCAGAAACAGTGCTTCGTGAGGAGTACAGAACTTGCCATAATTACTCCTGTTCTTGGTGTTAATCATCCCCAACACTCCGTCTATTTGATTGTTTCTCAACTCAGAGACTACTTGGTCCCAATTACCGAGCTCAATACTATACTTCAGATGAAACTTATCCAATACCATTTTTGCCATTTCGACATTTAAACCATCCGGCTCTCCCTTGTCATTGATAAATTCAAAAGGAGGATAGTCGAAATCACCTCTCAAGATAATGGTTCTTTCTTTAAGAGAATTGTAGATAGAATCTATTTGTTGTTTGTGATTGTCCCCCTTGATTTGGGGAGCGACTAATAAAAACAACAGGAAAATGGAGGCTGTTTTTAGATATTTCATGGTTCTTTCCGGCTATGTGATATTTAGTACACAAATATAAAAAATAATAATAATTCTTTTTTAGTTTATTTTTTATGTAATTTTGAGTGAGACTTTAAGTTATGAGATCACTTCGTCAATTTTTCTTATTTTTTATACTACTTATCCCTTTCTCTCTCTGTGGAAAGAATCCGGAAAAGAAAACTATCTATCATTTTAAAGGGAGCAATGATTACCCACCTTTTGAATTTATCAATCAGGATGGGAAACCTGATGGTTTTAATGTTGATCTTTTCAAAGCCATGATGGAAGAACTCGGTTACGAATATGATTTACAATTGGAGAGTTGGAATGATATGATGGATGAACTTCAAAACAAATCCATAGATGGCATTATCGGTACCATCAGTTATCCTGATAGATATTCTTTCGCTCTTTTCGGAATACCCACCTGCCTGATTAATCACACCATTGTCTCTCGCAAGCAGGATAATTATACATCATTGGCTGACTTGAAGGGAAAAGAGATTATCACCCAAAGAGGGAGTTGGTCACATAATTATCTCTCAAATAACAACATCTCCGACCATCTTGTTTTTATCGATAATCTAGAAGAGTCTCTTGATCTTATCTCAAAAGGGAAGCACGATGCTGCCCTTACCAATGATCTAACCTCTCTCTATTTCATCAAACTGCATCATTTAAACAATTTGGTTACACATCCTTCCAATCTCGACCAACAGTTTTGCTCTTTTGCAGTCAATACCGACCGCAGAGTATTACTCAATCAAATGAACTCCGCTCTTCAGCAATTGAGAGTCAATGGCAAATATGGCGAGATTTACAACAAATGGTTTGGGGTGATGGAGAATCACGATACGCGAAATATGCTTCTTTGGATACTTATCCCCTACACTCTTGTTGTTATCGTTCTTCTCTTGTCTTTGTATTTCCTCCATAAAAAGGTGAAATCAAAAGCCCAACAGTATGAACACGCAAAGAAAGAGATGGAACTTGCTATAGATATTGGTCAGATTTCAATCTGGTCCTTTGATGTTGACCATCAATATTTTACTCCTTTACATGGTATAGTGATTGCCGAAAATGGCTCATCCATACAAGAGATAATTAATATCACTCACCCCGACGATAAAGAGAAGTTTATCCACGATTTTTCTATGCTTTCTCATAAACAGGTTTCCTCCCTTTCCAATATTTACAGATTTCTTGACAATTCTACAGGAGATTATCGCTATTACGAAGGCAGGATGACTATATTGCCAAGAGACAAACAATCTCCGGATAGTGTTTTGGGGACTCAAAAAGATATTACAGACACCATTGCCACGCAAAAGGAACTTGAAGAGTATAGAGCGAAGACACAACTCATCATAGATTCATCGGGAATTACCCTTTGGGAGTACTATTTATCTGACTCTTCATGTCACATGATTAATAGCGATATTCTCGCTATCATGAAAGAGAAATTGTCTCGACATGAATATATCCAATATGTTCATCCGCATGACCGTCATCTTGCAAACGACTTCTTTGACAAGATGGACCATCAGACCGGAGGACTTCTTTCTCAAGAATTTCGCGTCAGACCTGATCGTTCACTCAAATACAGATGGATAAGAGTCAATGCTATCGCATATCTAAAAGACCCTGCCGGTCATACCCTCAAGTATATCTGTATAAAAAGGGATAACACCAAATGGCACACTTTGACAGACGAATCCTCTCTTTTATCCTGAAGCGATGAGAAAATCAATATCTATCGGATTACTGTTTCTTATATCCTTATATAGCTGTCAAGAGGGCAATAATTACAAGACTGATATCATTCCCACCCCCGTATCAGTCAATAGATTACCTCATAAAGATTTTGTCATTTCCGACAATACAGTTTTTTTCGCCAATCATATCGAAGAAATCCGTGTAGCTGAATTTTTCTCACCCAAAATCAAAAATGCCACCGGCTATACCATCGCAGTCTCTTCAGATCCGAAAACACTCAATAAACATGGATGCATAGAGCTCGACCTTGAGAATAATTCCAACATTCGCAAGGAGGGTTATCGCCTCACTGTGACTCCATCCAAAATACGTATTCAGGCAGGAGACCAAGCAGGACTTTTTTATGGTATGACAAGTCTTATGCAATTGCTTCCCCCGGAGATAGAAAGTTCGAAAATGATAACTAATCTTTCATGGAGAATCAAAAGTGTCTCCATAGAAGACTATCCACGATTTCGGTATAGAGGACTTCATATAGATCCCTGCCGTCATTTTAAATCTGCGGATTTTATCAAAAAACAACTTGACGTGATGTCTCTCTATAAAATCAACACTCTTCATCTTCACCTCACAGACGACCAGGGATGGAGAATGGAGATTAAAAAATATCCCAAGCTTACTGAGACAGGTGCATCAAGGATTGAAGGGGAAGGGTTTGAACACTTTGGGTATTACACCCAAAAGGAGCTCAAAGAGATTGTTGAATATGCATCATTACGACAGATCACCGTTATCCCTGAGATTGAAATCCCCGGGCACGAACTCGCTGCTATCTCTGCATATCCTCACCTTTCCTGCACAGGCCAAAAAGTCAAACCTCGCATTATCTGGGGTGTGGAAGATATAGTAATGTGCCCCGGCAAAGAGGACATGTTTACTTTCCTTCAAGATGTCATAGCAGAGATGGTCACCATCTTCCCAAGCGAGTATTATCATATAGGAGGAGATGAATGTCCCTCTGTTTACTGGGACAAGTGTCCACTTTGCCTTGAAAGAAAAAAGAAAGAGGGCAATCTTCAATCCTATGTTGTGCGACGCGTAGAAGATATGCTCGACGATTATGGTAAGAAAATAATAGGATGGGACGAGATTTTGGAGGGAGGAATAGCTCCTTCTGCTACCATTATGTCGTGGAGGGGAGAAGAGGGCGGTATCGCAGCCGCTATGGCCGGACACAATGTGATTATGACTCCGGCCTCACAGGGAATGTACATCGACCAATATCAGGGAGACTATAAAATAGAGCCTGTCGCCATAGGTGGTTATAATACCCTCGAAAAAGTATATCAATATAATCCTGTCCCCGACACTTTGACAAAAAGTCAAAAGACCGGTTACATTATCGGCGTTCAAACCAACACCTGGTCAGAATATATGTACACTCCACAAATTGCCGAATACCGCACATATCCGAGATTATTAGCCCTTTCTGAGATAGCATGGAGCCAAGTGGAAAGAAAGAATTATGAAGACTTTTGTCATAGGATAGACAATGCATATATCCGTCTCGATTACCACGATATAAACTATCACATACCTCAACCGGAACAGCCATTTGGTTCATGCAATCGTGTCGCTTTCGTTGATACTGTCTCACTTCGATTCACCACTTCAAGACCCATTAAAATTATCTACACGCTCGATGGAAGCATCCCCGATGCTCATTCCTCTCGATATCGGAAACCTATCTCTCTGAAAAAAACCACTTCCGTAAAAATCAGGTCCATTCTTCCCTCCGGTAAAATGAGCCCTATCCGCACCATAGAAGTGGTCAAAGAGCCTTTGGCACCACCTCTTTCACTAGATACCATGTTCCTTGCCCGTGGTCTGAATATGAAAGTGGCTCAGGGGATGTATCTCAATTCTCAGGAACTTCAGGCCAAACACCCCAAATGGAGAGACACCGTCATCACAGACCTCAGGACTCTCAGTTCTCTTGTAAAAGTCACCGAACAATCTGTAAATATTCCGCAATATGCTGCCATTGCAAGCGGATATATAGCCATCCCTTCTGACGGCGTTTATTATTTCTCATCCAATAATAATGAAGTGTCCGTCGACGACAATTTGATAATCGACAATAACAATGAAGTGAAGCGGTTCTCTCGTCACGACAGCTCCGTGGCCCTCGCAGCGGGATTACATAAAATAGAGGTAATGTTCCTTGGACATATTATTGGGGGATGGCCCTCCAATTGGGACAGTGCAGAGGTGTCCATACGCAAATCCGACAGCCCCACTTTCTCCCCTGTTTCACCGAAAATGCTCTGGAAAGAAAAGTAAAAGTTTATATCTGACAATAAAAAAGCACCTGCAAAACTGCAGGTGCTTTTTTGTGGACCCGGCTGGGCTTGAACCAGCGACCCCCTGATTATGAGTCAGGTGCTGCTAACCGACTGAGCTACGAGTCCTGATGCCGAATACGGCTATGGTAAGTGTATCAGACTTTGATTTCAACTTCAACACCGCTGGGCAATTCCAACTTCATAAGAGCATCAACAGTACTTGGTGTAGAACTGTAGATGTCAAGAAGGCGGCGGAATGAATTGAGTTCAAACTGTTCACGTGATTTCTTGTTAACAAAAGTAGAGCGGTTAACAGTAAAAATTTTCTTGTCTGTGGGAAGAGGAATAGGTCCGTTGACCACAGCGCCTGTAGCTTTAACAGTCTTAACAATCTTATCGGCTGATTTGTCAACCAATGCATGATCGTAAGATTTTAATTTAATTCTGATTTTTTGGCTCATATTGTTTTAAGTATTTTATCAAATAATATCTATTTATTCATCGCTATCATTATTGAATGAGGATCTGCTTCCACCAAATGTGGCAATAATCTCTTTCTGAATGTTGGCAGGAAGTTCTGCATAGTGCGAAAACTCCATTGTACTTGTAGCTCTACCCGAAGAGAGAGTTCTAAGCACTGTAACATAGCCAAACTGCTCTGATAGAGGAACTTTGGCTTTAATGATTCGTGCATTGCCTTTGGAATCCATATTGGTAATCTGTCCGCGACGACGGTTCAAGTCTCCTATCACATCACCCATAAAATCTTCAGGGGTAACTACCTCTAAAGACATTATTGGCTCCATAAGATAAGGATCTGCTTTAGGCATCGCTTGACGGAATGCTGTTCTGGCACAAATCTCAAATGAAAGAGAATCGGAATCGACAG
>CAYMAX010000025.1:0-18838 GCA_964388595.1 uncultured Muribaculaceae bacterium | reverse complement strand
TCCGACCCCCACGTCCCTAACGTGGTGCGCTAGCCAACTGCGCCACATCCCGATTTGGTTTGGGGCTGCAAATATAATTATTTTTTATAAGAAAGACTCTGCTCTGTCAAAAATATTTCTAAAACTTAGATAGACTTCCTCCGCATCGATACCTTCACCTCTGAGAGAGGCTTTACGGGGAGCCGGAAAAGGAATCTGATGAGTATATTGGAACGGAAAATCGAGTTCGTGAATCATTGATTCTGAAACATTTTTACCCACTGCCATCTCTACGCCTGAAGTGGGAATGACAGTATCCTTTTTAAGGGTTACCATCATAATTCTGTCGGAGGCTGAAGAGAAGAAATTTTCACGTTTGTCACGCAGAGATTCTGTGCTAACCATGGAACGGAAAGAATCGTGGATATCGTCTCCCGTAGTATTGACAAAAGTATCTATATAATATCTTCTTATCGATTCGTATGCAGCACTGTCCATGATATCTTTTGATACCCCGTTCATCTCAGAGAAAATCGACCCTCCGCAGAAAGTAAACAGTTTAGTCTCTGAAAACATATCATAGGGATTGGCGATAAGCATAGTCTGCGACAACAAAGCACCTATGGAATATGCAAATATGTTTACTATACAATCCTCAGCGAAAAGTGGGTGATGGCCACTTCTAATGTCGCTGATCAGTTGCAGAATATTAAATATAGATTCCCTTCCTGAGACATAAAATCTCTCCGGACAAGTGGTCAGACGAGAGCTGATGGCAAGATTGAAGAAGGAGGAATTGTTGAGATGAATCAGAGATTCCTGCCTTTTGGATGTCCAGGGAAGAAGCGTTCTGGGATTGAACCATGAGGATGGGGTACGGTTCATGTGAAAAGCGATGGGAAACAGAATCACAGGCACTCCACAATGGACCGCAATGTCTTCTGCCCATGTGAAATATTTATCCCAAAGACGTTCATTAAGACCATGAAGAAGAAGTATCGCTTTTTTGGCTTTTTGACTTCCTGAAGGATTGAAGACAGCATAGGGGAAAGTTTTGTTCTCATCTATCTTGGAATCTTTAGTGGGACAAAAATCTTCCGCAGGCATATTGTTACGAAGAGAATCTATATCACCGGCCCCTATTACCTGATGAAATACAAACGGAATAATGTCCAGATGAGTATCTGTCATGTGCCCAATCTTTTCAAAAGAAAATTCGGTTTTGAGCATAGCCGTTCTTTCAGTGAGATTCATAATCATTTAATTTGTCGCTGCAAAAGAATACAACTTTGTTCTCAACCCCTATTAAAAGGGCCGGGCGAAAGCCCTTTGGGACGAAATATCCTTTTTGTGGGACAGAAATGAGATTTTGACGCCCAAGTATCTCAATAAAATTTCTAACTTTGTCGAAGATGAAAGAGGATCTTCTACACAACAATGTAAGCAATAGCATTGACGGGTTCTTTAACAGAAAGATTCCCACTTTTATCTATTCTCGCAACAACACTATCATTTTAGTCGCTTTCACAGCCTTATTTGCCGGTTTTTTCATCCATTTCTACACCCCTTTCGGGTCACAGGACTGGTTGGGCAATGTCCCCGATAAGCTCTACTCACTCTACACATATCTCCTTATTTTGGTAGGGATATTGGTAGTAGCCGCCAGCAGGACGATAATGTTTTTCTATACACGTAAATTGACCATCTCTTATTGGAGCTACGGAGTCTGGATTCTGGCAGAGATATTTGTGATGGCAGGACTCTTTGCTGCAGTTCCATATACCCTTTTTACCCCTGCTTTAGTCAATTCATTTCTCGGTTCACGTAGCTTCGGAGCAGTATTCAATTCATCTCTGAAGAACACAAGTCTCATTATTCTTATTCCATATGTGCTTTTCCATCTCTATTTCACCATTGTCGAGAAAAACAAGCTCCTTCGAGAGGCCAGAATACGCGAGAAAGAACTTATGGAAGAGATGAAAGGAGATTATGCCAAGACTAAAGTGCCGGTCAGTTCTAAAGATGACCTCATAACATTTTATGACGACAAAGGAGAGATGAAGCTCTCCATCAAAAAAGAGAGCTTGCTTTACATCGAATCGGCTGACAACTACGTAGAGATCTGGTATAGAGGCAAAAGCGGTGTCACCAATTATCTTCTCAGGAATACTCTCAAGGCTATGGAAAATAAATTTGAGGGCACCAACATCATTCGCACAAGCCGCTCATTTATGGTCAATTGCGACCAGGTAAAAGTAGCCAGGAAAGGCCCCGTGGGGCTTGTCCTCGACCTCGGTGTCGATAAAGTTCCCGACATCCCCGTCTCCCACAATTACGCCTCCAAAATCACTGATTGGCTGGTGAATTGATTAGAGATTAGAGTATCTCTTCCAGTATCCGTTCCATACCTGCATATCTATCCAAAATCCAAAGTACATAACGTATATCCACATTTACGCACTTATTGTATTCCGGGTGGAAATATGTGTCTCCGCAAAGAGATTCTTTATTTCCGTCAAATGCAAGTCCAATAAGCTCCCCTTTGGCGTTAAGAACCGGACTGCCTGAATTTCCACCTGTGATGTCGTTGTTTGAGAGGAAGTCAGTATGGAGTTTATGGTCCTTCTTATCTGCCCAAGGTCCCCAGTCTTGTGATTCTAAAAGATTCAACTGACGTTCTTTTAGTGTAAATTCATAATCATCAGGGTTGTACTTGTCTATAATCCCCTGAGTGGTGCTGAATTCCGAGTAATAAATGCCGTCTGACGGATTGATAGGCCCCACCGTGCCGTATGTAATTCTCATCGTAGAATTGGCATCGGGGTATTGTACCATCCCTTTTTCTTGTCGCATCTCGAATAGCGCATTGGTGTATTGCTTTTCCAAGTCTGAAATATTAGAATCTCCGCATTTCTTGATAATGTCATTCTTGTATTGATTCATTTGCGACATAGTACAAGAGTGCATCAAGCAATACATAGGGTCGGCTTCGAACTCTGCAATGGTGTGTTTTTCGTTGATAAACTGGTCGAAGCGACTCTTGTCAGTAAGGTATGAATTCGCATATAAGTAATCCAACATTTTAGAAGCATCTCCATGATATTGGTCATACATACTTCGTATGTAGTCTCCCCAATATTCTCTGCCTACCTCTGTTAAAAAGAGTTTGAAGCCGTAGTCGAAAAGTTCTTTTTCCACTTCCATATTCATCCCATCAAAGAGATGAGATGATGCCTTTATAAAGTCTCCGTCATATACGGCGCGGATAGCAACAGAATCTTTCATCTCCTTCTCCCAACGTCGTACCATATTGTTGACACGAGTGGTCAGAAGGAAGAATTGAGTTCCTCGCACTAATGTCTCTCTAAACGTAGTTATCTGCATATCTATCGAATCAAGAGACGAGTATAGTATGCTCATTTCAGAAAGGAGGTTACCCCATTTTGATTTTCTGCCCGGTTCCGAGTTTATCCAATCCTGAAGGCCTTTCTCTTCTTTCTCTCTAATAGACTGTACTTTATAGCGTCTATAGGTAAGTATCTCACCTAAGCCATATTCCTGCACATTGCTAAGACTGAAAAATTTGTCGGAATAAATAAGTCTTATGACAGGGTCGGTATTCATCCATTTGTCCATTATCTCCATTTGATGACCCCTGATGGTGGTAGTGATGGGGTCAGTGATTTTTTCTTTGAAATGAACTTTGAAAGAAGAAGCATACCTGTCGGTTCTCCCCGGATATCCCATAATCATTGTGAAATCACCTTTCTTCACCCCTTCTGTGGATATTTTGAGGCAGCGGCGAGGTACCAAGGGGATGTTCTCAGGAGAATATTCAGCAGGATGTCCGTCTTTGTCTGCATAGACACGATACATGGCAAAATCACCTTTGTGCTGAGGCCATTCCCAGTTGTCGGTATCGCCACCAAATGCTGCAATGGAAACAGGAGGTGCAGCCACCAGACGCACATCTTTATATACTTCATATAGATAGAGATAATACTTCTCTCCGCGCCACATAGAAGCTAAAGAAGCCTCATAACCGGTCTCTTTCGAGTATTTTTTCTCGATTATAAAACTCAACTTTCTGGAACCCAATACCTTTCCTTCATTCTCCGCATCTGCCTGCATTTGGTTGACTTCGTCAGTGACATCAAGCACTTTGCGCAAGAAATAAATTCCTTTCCCGGGGATGGGGACCTCATCTTTGAGTTGCATTGCCCAAAAGCCATCTTCCAGATAGTTGTGCTCCGGGGTACTGATAGCATGAACATCGGCGTACGCGCAGTGGTGATTTGTGATGAGAAGTCCCTGTTCGGATATCATACTCCCGGTGCATCCGAAATCAAGTGCAACCACCGCATCCGAAAGAGATACTGCATTTTCATCGTAAATGACTCCTGCAGGAAGTTTGAGCCCTGCATTTTTCATCTTGGCCATAAGACCTTTGTTGAGCAGATTCACCATCCACATCCCTTCGTCAGCAGTAGCGATACAAGGCTGTAAGAGAGATAATGCGACAAAGGATATAATGAGAAATATTTTCTTCATCGAAATAGTCTATTTTGAATAACAAGTTGTTAATATTTAGTAACGGCACCTTTCTCTTCGAAATGGAAACGAGCGTTTTCCTCTCTGATGTCATCCTTCTTATATTGAATGTTCCATTTGGGAAGGTTGATGAGTGACATAAGAGTGTCAGAATTCATATCATCGGTGCAGTATCTGATACGGATGGCAGGTAGGTTCTCTTCGTTGAGCACGAGATATACTCCTATGATTCCTTTTTGCTGCGAAAGATGATTGCTCAGGAAAGGGAGATTGCGGAGAGTGAGAGGCTTTTCAAAATTCATATCGACAAATTCCATTATCTCCTGTGGCCTTCCGGCGTATTTTTCAATGTTTGATTTGGACTCGTACTTAAATGGTGAAAACATTCTTTCGAGATATGGACGGATAGCAATGGTATCGATTGCTTTTTCCATTCCCGAATATTTGAAATTGACTTTTATCTTGTTCACACCACCTCCGTGGACAGGCATCTCAAGCACTTTCATCTGCACCATTTCTTTCATAAAGTCCTCATCCACAGGTTCGTCCATATCCATATACACCCTTACGATAAGAGGGCAGGCATATTCGGTCTCTAATCCGTAATATTTACGTCCGGAGTTCCTTATTTGAAGACCGAGATAGTTGGGATCCATCTTATCATACATATTCTCAGTACGGATGGTAATCATCTTGACTGCAGTAACACCTTGTTCGGGAGAAGAAATCCTGAATTTGATAGGTGTATATACAGCAGCCTTTACGGCATCTTCTGAGGTGACTGAAGGGTCGTAACTAATAACCACCCTACCATGCTTTACAAAGGTTTTTACTCCGTAAACACCGGGGATTCTCTCCAAACGTGCTTTGAAAGCCATAGAACTGCCAAAGCATTTCACTGAACGCATTCCTGTCATTTCGAATGACTGAAGCTGATCGTCAGGAACAATAACCTTCTCTTCAGTTATATTCCATTTCATATCTATTGTGGGTAGTTCTGTGGCATTGCCAAGGTATAGTGCGATGCCGAACAATAACACTGCTATAATGGCGGGCAGGTATATTCCACACTTTTTCTTTGTGATAGTAAGTGCATCTTGGCGGCAGGATGAGACACATTCACCGCAAAGGTTACAATCCACAGCAGAAACCTTTGAAAATTCAGTTATGCTGATGTGGTATGGACATCTTTTCTCACATAGTCCACAGTTGTTGCATTTGTCTGAATTGCGAACGACTGCGAGAAGCTGAGGGTTGAGTTTTGGTTTGGTACAAAGTATTTCGAGAAGATATCCCATTATACATGCTGTTGCGAGGATGAATACCCATGGAATGTTGACACCAAGAAGTATCAGCACGCCATAGAGCAAAATCAAGGCAACTGACCAGATGGTAAATTTGAAGAAATTGCTTAGAGCCCCAAGCGGACAAATGTAGCGACACCAGAACATATCGACCAACAAACTTCCCAAGAAGAGAATCGATATGGAGATGCAAGCCATCCACACAGTGAGTTCTCCCTTGAATCCTGTAGCAAAAGCATAATAAGGATCGAAATTCTTACAGAAGAGTTCGCTGTGAGAGAGTGTCATATAGAAGATAACGAAAAGAAGCGCGTATTTGATTATTCTTAGAATCTTATCCAGTACACTGCCTTGTTTTATCGCGAAGAGACGTATTTTTAACTTTCTGCGAAGTTTGACGAAAAGTTCGTTAAGAAGCCCCATAGGACAAATGTAGCCACAGAAGAGCTTTCCAAATAGTATAACACCGAGAGCCAGCATGACTCCCATCATTATCTGAACCATCGTCATGCTGCATGCCAAAGAGCCTTTGGCAAAATATGTGGCAAGGGTTTCCAAACCGCCCATTGGGCAGTATGCTTCCGGATCGGCTGTTTTATTTCCGAAAATCTTGGTTAAGAAAATAATAATGATCGCCAGTGTACCAAATTGAAGTACATATTTTGGCCAATTTTTACGTATTTTTTTCATTTAAATAAGATATATAGTTTAGAATGTAAGTCCTACGGATAGTGTCGCAAAATGTCTGAAAGCATTGATGCGTACCCCTTCCGTAGCTCCTTGGATATTGTATTTTAGTGCGATGTTAAGGTCAAGCCCTTTGTCTTGATTAAGAATGTATCCATATCTGAATCCTATTCCTGCATTGATTTTAGGTGCTTTCCAATATTGAAATTCCTCATAAAGTTCTTCTGTCAACTGCCACCCCTCTTGCCCTTCGACTTCTTCGCCTGTTTCCACATTGGTTATGAGATTTTCTGTGCCGTCTGTGAAAGAATAGGAAATACCCGGTGCCAAGTCGAACATCGACCTGCCAGTCCTCCAGTATTTGGCAAAATGAAGATAGACTTCTCTAATATTGAGATTCTGACTGAAATTGAGAGGGTGCTCTTTGTATTTGTGGTTTGTACTCAAGTTCTTGAATCCAATCGTCCCCTCCCAGCGTATATCTGTGATGGAATGAGCCATTCTGAAGGTATAATTCACATCTTCTGAATGGTAATTTCTGACATAGCAGTTGATGGGACCGCCATAAGATACCCAAACACGAATATTGGAGGATGGATTAAGTTCCTGACGCTGCAGGAATTTATATCCAGTCATCCTGTATGATGTGAAATCAAATTTGACACGATGCCTCATTCCGTATAAGAATGTTAATGAGTTGGAATAAGTCAACTGATGTATTTCCCCATGATTTAGACCATTGTAGCCTGTCTCTCCCTGCTTGCCGATGAGGTAGTCTGCTCTGAAAACATCAAAGATCCGTACATCTCCGAAAGAGAGGTCTATCTGCGCTGCTCCATAGAAGGTGGAGTTCTCTTTTAATCTGGATGTTTCAGCACTTGAAAAGCCGGTGGAGTAGTTGAGCCAAAGTCCATATAGACTGAAAAGGTATTTATCGGTATTCTGGTCTATCTGCACATACTCTATCTTCTCGGTGTTGCGTATGTAACCAAGGTTGAGACCTGCTTTGACACTCTTTCCGTTGTATATGAATCCTGGAGAGATGTCGAAGTTCATATAGGTATTCTTGTTACGTAGGTCTTTGTGTTTGGCCATTAGGCCTACATCGTACTTTATATCCACGCCGAGGGCAAAATGCCTGCTCAGTGGTATTCCAATACCAGCCTCCATTCTGTACATTTCCATGGAAAGGTTCCCGGGGATGGAGTCTGCCATCATAAAAGGGGTCTCGTATGGGTTCAGAAGGCCTCTCCAGCGACTGGCGTAGTTGTAATCGTATTCATATCCGAAACGGCCTCTCAAAAAAACTTTACCGAGGCGCGAGTATGAGTCTATATCAAAGGCTCCTGAAATTTCACTCTCAGGGTCATAGATATTTCTAAGGTTACCGATGGTAAATCGTGCTGATAGGTTAGCATCCGAGAATGCATTGAACCCCTTAAATATGTCATCGTTGAGCACCATCCCGGCCATATTGTTACCTTCAGAAAGCCAAGGATTGACCCAGCGTATCTTATCGAGTGAATAGTATGTCTTGGAGCTGTCAGTCTGAGCCGTCATGGCGACTGATACCAAGATTAGGAGAGTGAATGTTATAATAATTTTCTTCATCTCTCTTAGTTTTTAAGTCGTGGAAGAAGTTGACTGTCAGGAATGAAGTCTTCAGAGGAGTTGTTGGTATCCTGGAATACTCCTACCCCGTCATAGATGTTCTCCAATTTTCTGGTGATACATTTTCCTGAATACCTGTCGGAGCGCATATATGTGTAGAAAGCATCCACAGATGAAGGGAGTCTTTTGATGGCACCTTCCGGTGAATCTACACATTCAACTCCGTCCATAATCCAACTTTTGGCGATATGCCAATACTTGGTACCGGATGTCTTGCCTGGCTCGTATCTCTCCCAATGGGCGGCATCAGCCCTATATGCAGTAACCCCCATAGAAGGTTTGAAGAGCACAAATGCAGGGGAATTAATAGAAATGCCCCATGCAGTTCCCTGACCTGCCATATAGCAAATCATTGAGGGAACCCCTGCCGCAATTTCATGTCCTGTAAGCTGGTCGTCGTAGCAGCCGAAATGAGCCTTTTCAAGATGCAGACCCGATGTGGCCCTTGATGAATGGTCCACTGCCGCACGCAGTGCTATAACACAGGATTCCCCCGGTGCCAGTGGATAAGTCTTCCCTGTGCCGGGGAACATCCAGAACATCTGAAAGATAGCGATGGTATCTTGGTTTTTCCACGCATTGTTCCCAGTCGTGGAGTTTGCGGGGAAAATGGTGGCAAGACAGAGTGAATCAAGGAAGTATGTGCCCCCCCCAGGACCGGCATTATTGTATATCTCCACGTATTGATCCTTGGTATATTGAGCCCCTTCGAAGGTTTTGGAGCCATGATAGTAAAATTCCCGTATGATTAAGGGGTTGGGTTTGGCAACATCCAATGGAAGTTCAATACTTGCTGGGGTCATTGAGCCGTCATCAGCCACTATACCTTCACCGGTAAGGATAAATTCAGATTTCGAGGCATTGACTGCTATCTTTGTGGCTTGGTAATATGCCGAGGCGAGAATATCGTATTTGCCCGGCTGAATAGTGAAAGAGAGATGACCTTCAGCATCAGGATGCTTTTCGTATGAGAAGGGATTGCTTTTGTTTTGGAGCTTTACATTTATCTTGGTAAGGTCTATTACCAGCCCGTCTTGGTCAGGAAGTGTAATTTTTATCTCGAGAAGCGTAGAACTATCAGTGTCCTTTATGCAAGAGACAGCTACAAAAAGAGTCAAGAGTATGAATATTATATTTCTTTTCATATCTATCTATTTTATTGCAATTTTTATTTCTGCGCCGAAGTATATCGGAGTATTTTTATTTTGTTCGTATCCTGTGACAGAGTTCTTGACTCGACCTTTAAGGTTCAAAAAGTTGTTGGCATAGAAAGAGATGGTAGCAATTTTCTTTATTTCTTTGGTCACACGGAGATTGAACAGGCAGTAGAACGGATAGCCGGAACGAATATAGTACGAACCTGTGTTGGTGGTGAGAATTAGATTCTTGTATGTCGGATTTTGCTCCATCGCCTGTGTGAATGGGATGATGGTCCCTGCACGGTTCATAATATAAATCGGATTTACAAATTTGGTATGAGTCTTGTCAGCAAGCGCATCTGCCCCTGATACCCTGACACCGGTCTCGTCATAGTAATATGGAAGACTCTCATTGTTGTATTGGGACAATGTCTGAGTCCTGTCCATAAAGACCATCTGCGCGGTGAGAGTTATTACCATCGCAATTTTCGGGATATGGGTGATGAATCGTACATTAGTGCTGAATCTCTCTTTTACTGAACCGGTGGATGTAGTGGAAGAACCTCCGTAGATACCTACATAGGGATAACTGCGCCCATTTGATGTACCGGCATACAGCCTCTGAGTCATCTGGGTGTTGAGAGTCTCCATATTCATATAGGCACCGCTCACATTAATGGTAGTGTTGATAGCCTTTATCTTGGCAAAATTGAATGTAAATTCCACACCCCATTTATTATTGGTGATACCGTTAACCGGTCTGTAATAGGACATAAAGGTGGTATCGGTAATAAAAGAAATCGGATTGCCATTGACCAGCACCTTGCCATCTTGATAGGTGGGACGCATTCCCGATGCAATAGTCTCTTGCGAGGGCTGTCCGTTCACCCATTTGTAGCCAAAACGATTGTATGTCATCGGCACGTATGTCTGGACGAATCCGTAGCCATCCGTCAACTTTTCATTATAATATACAAGTGAACCATTTACGAACCCTGCATCAAAATCTATACCTGCCTCAATGTTTACAGATTTCTGCGCTCTGAGAGAGGTATTTATGGTCTCCATCTTCTTGGTGGTAATGACTGTCAGACCATAATTGTTTGCATCGAAGTCATTATATGAGAAGGAGACCATATCTTTATATGCATCTTCAGGATAGAGATAGGCCATCGAAGGCATCTTGTATGCGATTCCCCATCCGCCTCTTATCCCCAATGCTCTGTTCTTCTTCTCTATAATGTTATATTTCAGGTTCACGCGCGGTTCTACGGTAAAGAATCCTGATGTATTAATTTTCTTTGCTGACAAGATATTTAGTCGTGCACCGGCTTGAAGTTCAAATGACGTACTCCCTACAGGGATTTTGATGTTGTCCTCTAGAAAAGCAGTCATCCTATGAAGGAAAGGTATATCATAATATGAACGTTCTCTATATGCTGCTCCTGACCCTGGTGAAGGAGGGTTAAGGGGGTTAAATTCCTTTCCTTTTCCGAAATTCCCCTGTCCCATCCATTCAATGCCCAGCAGGACTTTATTGTTCACGATTCCATATTGTCCGAAAAGATTTGCCGTAAGGCGTGCCTGTCCGTCAACTGGAAGTCCTGACACAGTAACGTCCGAGTAATATTGAGCTGGAGTGAAGAATCCTACTTTCTCCCCTTCATCCACGGAATTGGTAGTAGGAGTGTAACCCGCACTGCCCTGATATACGCGACTCCTGGAATATTGGCTGGAGACACCGCCAGAAACGAGATATTCTATATTGGTAATCCATGGTTTTCTTATTATCCAGCGTCCGTTGATGTTGAGCCTTACCCCCTGTTCTTTCTGCTGTTCTATCTCGTCAATGAAAAGATCGGAGTCGCTGCGAGTAGAGGCGTTGGAAAAATTGCCACGCAGCTTTACGTTGAATGTCAATTTCTTGGCGAAATTGTTAGAATATGCGATCTGCAGGTTTACACGGTCGTATGCAGAGGCAGGTGTGCGAACATCAGAGTAAGCCTTCGCGTAGTCTGCGTCAATATTCATAATACCAGCTTTTTCCCCTAACGAAAAGCCCTTCCCTGCTGAGACTTGTTTTAGCTGCGGATCTGCCTTGATGCGTATTTCGAATGGAGTGACACCTGCTTTGGTCTTTACGACTATGGCACCTGATGTCATATCTCCGTACTCAACGGATGGTATTCCACGGATGACCTGTACAGATTCAATATTGTCGGTGGAAACTTGCCTTGCGTCCACGCCACCTCCCGCTGTAGAAGAACTATTGCCGGATGTGGAGTTGACGATGGAACCTGTAGAGTAGCTCTGAAGGTTGGCATCATTTGAGAGCGACGCACCGTCAACAATGAGAGCAGTGCCAAGCACGTTTACGCTATTGATTCCTACGTCTCTGATAGTTAGCGAATTGATACTAGTGAGAGAGGGATTTTCAGTAACATTACCGGGAAGAAGTTGCATCACATCTTTCAGGCTTGAAGGCTGGATGTGTTCTATTGTCTGCTTGGAAATACTTGAAGCGGTGTTTATGCCGCTACTCTCTTTCGCAGTGACCACCACCTCGTCGAGAGAGAGGCTCGTCACATTCATTTTAATAGAAAGCTTCTTAAGATTACCCTTAACATCGAGTATTATGTCACGGGTCTCATATCCCATGGAAGATACGACCAGGGTAATCTTTCCCGCGGGGACATTGGGAAATTCGAAATAACCTTTATCATCAGTGGTTGCCCATAGTCCAAGTTCTTTCACCACGACATCAGCCATAAAAAGCGGCTCATTGGAACCGCTTTCTGATATCGTTCCGGAAATCGAATACTTTCCGGCTGTCTGGGCTGTCACATTGATGAGCAGCCCGGACAATACGGAGAGCAATAATATGAGAATTAGTCTTTTACGCATCTTACATGAACACCGCTCTTGAAGTTACCAAGAGAAAGATTCAGAGAATTATTCGAAGCATTTACGAAAGGCATGATGCAATAATACTGAACATTCTTAATGGTAGGGTCAGAAGTGCTCACCGGTGTGTAAGTCGGCGCACCATTCTTAAGTGCTACTGATGAGCCCATTATCATATCGGATTGAATTTTGCCGTTATATACAGCAAGTTTAAGGTATGCACCTGCAACGTCTTTATTGCTTTGGTTTCTATATCCGAATGTAATGATATTGAAGCCGGCTTCATTGGCAAGTGTTACAGAGCTCTTGCCTGTTCCAGAGTCATAGAATGGTGCATTAGTGTTGTTAGCTATCTCTCCGACACCCTTTCCTTCAAGGTTTACAAATTCGGTGGAGGTAGGTATGTGCCATCCTTGAGGACATATCCCCCGTACTCCGGTGAAAGTAGAGTAGTTGTCTTTAGTGATGGTTACCCCTCCGAAAGCTGTTTCGCAGTTGTACAGCAGTCCTTTGAAAGCTACAGAATCGGCATTGGTCTCCACTTTCCAGTCAGTACCGCAACTATACCATATCCCGTTATTATCTGTGACATCTTCAGAAATGGTCTTCCCTTCAGGTACGTATCTCAAGTTCTCGCACATCCAAAGCTTACCATCCGGAAGCCATTTGACTTTATAATCCACACCTCCGTATGAAAGTTTGGTGGCAGGGTTCTGAATAACAATCAGGGTGTCGTATGCCTTGATACTATTTACCTCACATTCGAAATATGCGCGTAACACAACTTTATCATTTGTTTTATTCATTGCAGCAGTGGTGACGATTATATCTTTGTCACTTTCACCATTAATGGCTGAGAGAACAAGCCCCTCATCTGCTTTAGCTTTCCAAGGATAGTTGGAGGTAAGCTTAATAGTATCGGAGTCAGGCTGATATCCCAAAGTCACAGTGTCAGTAACTGCTATGACAGGAGAAGCAGCAGATAATTGCTTGATGGTAAATGATTTCACAATCCTTACCACATAAGTATCGGTAGAGTCTCCCGAGGCAAATTTAACTTTGTAAGTAACTGTCTCTTTGGTAGTGTTAGTAGGAATATTGATAACTACATCTGTAGAACCTCCGTTGCCGTTGGCAGGAGCAATTAAGACACCTGCACTTTCAGAAGTAGCAGTCCAACTTAATGAACTGATTACTTTTATGGGAACTGTCTGTACATTGTAGCTTACAGTATCATGAGCATAGGTTATCTGTATACTGGGGTTTTGTGATCTCTGGATGATGGAAACTACTACTGATGCGCTCTTTCCTTTTATCTCACAAACAAATGTGACTGTAAATGTCTGTGACTTTTCTGCAGTATTGGCAGGAAGAGTGATACTGACAGGTGAATCACCTGTACCTGATATAGGTGACACTACTATAGATGGGTCGCTGGGCTGGGCTGTCCAAGAACCGTTGGCTGTTAGGACACAAGCGGTAGAACCTCCCTTGTAATCGCTTAGAATTTCAGTAGGGTCAATACTGATTGATGGATTTTGTGTGCAGGCAGCGAATAGAAATGTCATCGCTGCGATAAGTGTTAAAGGTGCTTTTTTCATTGAAATATAAATTAATATGTCTTGACAAATGAATGTGATGGAACAAAGGTATTATAAAAAAAAATAATGACTATCATTTTGTTAAAATTTCCCATAGATTTTTTCATATTTAGTCACATTTATTTGCTCCTGAGATACTATTTTACCATAAAGACAACATAACCCCATCAGGAATATTTCTGACGGGGTTTTCGTATGTGTGCTCGGGACGGGAATCGAACCCGTACGGACATTGCTGCCCACAGGATTTTAAGTCCTGCGTGTCTACCTATTCCACCACCTGAGCGATTGATTTGAAAGTAGGGCACAAAAGTAATTCATTTTTTTTAATCATGTGGCATAATTATTGTTATCTTTTTATCGATATTAATTTATCGATTATGAAAAAAGAAACAAAAATAGTCTCGATATCATCTGCGGCACTTCATCGGTTGCCACAATATCATTGCTACCTGAAGTCTTTATCAGGAGACCAGACTACAATATCGAGTGCCAAAATAGCAGAAGACCTCAATCTGAATCCGGTGTTGGTAAGGAAAGATCTCGCTGAAGTTTCTTCCATATCAGGAACTCCACGACGCGGATTCCTCATCGAATCGCTGATAGCAGACATTGAATCATTTTTAGGATACGATTATCAAAATGATGCTATTCTGGTGGGTGTAGGACGACTCGGAAATACATTATTGTCATATAACGGCTTCGCCAACTACGGATTTTCCATCATAGCAGCTTTTGACAAGGATGCCTCCATTATCGGTAGTCATATCGCATCCAAAGAGGTATTTCCAATATCCGAACTCAAACACATAGTTAAACGGACAGGGGTTAAAATCGGCATTATCACCGTCCCATCATCTGCAGCACAGGAAGTTTGCGACACGATGGTAGAGGCAGGTATCACTGCCATTTGGAATTTTGCCCCCACGCATCTCTCTCTCCCTGCCAATGTCACTATAAGAAATGAAAATCTGGCAGCCTCCCTTGCGCTGCTTGTCAAACAAATGAAATAAATCTTAATATTTACAGATATGAAAGAATCAGAAGTAAATGTATTGGTCAAAAACGCAGAATCTGCTTTGAAAGAGTTCATTACATTCGACCAGGAAAAGGTCGATAAAATCGTCTACGCCATGGCTATGGCAGGACTTGAGCACCACAGAGAACTTGCCCGTCTCGCTTTCGAGGAGACAGGCAGAGGAGTATATGAAGATAAGGTTATAAAAAATATGTTTGCCACAGAGTATGTCTGGCATTCGATTAAAAACGAAAAGACAGTAGGTGTAATCGAAGAAAACGAATTGGAGGGCTACGAAGAGATAGCTGAACCTGTAGGGATAGTAGCAGGAGTCACTCCCGTCACCAATCCCACATCCACTACCCTTTTCAAATCTCTGATTTGCATCAAAGCACGCAATCCCATCATCTTTGGATTCCATCCTTCTGCCCAGAAATCTTCAGTTGCTGCTGCCACAGTGATGAGAGATGCAGCCATCGCTGCAGGAGCTCCCGAATATTGCATTCAATGGATAGAACATCCTTCCATAGAGGCGACAGATGCTTTGATGGCACATCCCAATGTTTCGCTCATCCTCGCCACAGGAGGTTCTGGAATGGTAAAAGCAGCTTACAGCTGCGGCAAGCCTGCCATTGGAGTAGGCCCCGGCAACGCACCATGTTATATTGAAACTACTGCCAATCTCAAACGTGCCTGCACAGACCTTATGCTCTCCAAAACTTTCGACAATGGAATGATTTGTGCCTCCGAACAGGCAGTGGTGGTAGATAAGGTTCTGCATCATCCATTTGAAGAATTTATGAAAGAGAATGGCTGCTATTTCCTCAATAAAGAAGAAATTGATTTGGTGTCCAATTATGTTATTGATAGCGAGAAAAAGGCTGTAAATCCGAAAGTTGTGGGTCAGAGTGCTCATTGGATAGCCACCAACGCAGGAGTGAAAGTGCCTGAGGATACCAAAATCCTTTTGGCTCATCTGACAGGTGTGGGAGATAAATATCCGCTCTCCCGTGAAAAACTTTCCCCTGTCCTCGCCTATTATATCGTGGAAGATTGGCACGAAGGATTTGAAATGTGCAAGAAAGTGCTCGAATATGGTGGTCTGGGACACTCCGCCATCATACATTCTACCAATGAAAATATAATTACCGAATTTGGTAAAGCGATGAGAGTGGGGCGTATCATCGTCAATTCTCCCTCTTCACAGGGGGCTATCGGGGATATTTACAACACCAACACTCCATCTCTGACACTCGGCTGTGGCTCATACGGACACAACTCCACCACAGCCAATGTCTCCACAGTCAATCTTATCAACAAAAAACGTATCGCTAAAAGAAGAGTCAATATGCAATGGTTTAAAGTTCCTCCCAAAATTTATTTCGAATATGGCGCAGTGCAATATCTCGAAAAGATGGAAAACATTTCAAGAGCATTTATAGTATCTGACCCAATGATGGTCCAGCTCGGATATGTCGATAAAGTACTTTATTATCTGCGCAAAAGGAAAGAGTACTGCCACTCAAAAATTTATTCTCAAATCGAACCGGACCCCGATGTTGAGACCATAGAACGCGGAGTGGCTCAGATGAGAGATTTCAATCCCGATGTCATCATCGCCATAGGTGGAGGTTCTGCGATAGATGCTGCTAAAGGAATGTGGCTGTTCTACGAACATCCGGAAGCCACTTTTGACGGGCTCAAACAGAAATTTATGGATATCCGAAAGAGAGTGGTCAAATTCCCCAAACTCGGCTCTAAAGCACAATTTGTGGCTATCCCCACCACATCAGGAACGGGAAGTGAAGTCACCGCCTTCGCTGTGATTACCGATAGAAAAAATGGAAATATTAAATATCCCCTCACCGACTACGCTTTACGCCCTGATGTAGCCATCATAGACCCTCAGTTTGTCATTTCGCTACCTAAGAAGTCGACTGCATACACAGGCCTTGATGTCTTAACTCATGCTATAGAGGCTTTCGTTTCCAATATGGCCAACGATTATACAGACGGACTGGCCATGCAAGCATGCGACCTCGTGTTCACATATCTGCGCAGAGCCTACGATAATGGAGAGAACGATCTCAAAGCACGCGAGAAGATGCACAATGCTTCCTGCATAGCAGGAATGGCCTTTACCAATGCATTTCTCGGTCTGAATCACAGTATGGCTCACAAACTCGGAGGAGAATATCATATACCTCACGGACTCGCAAATGCCATCCTTCTCCCTTATGAAATAATGTTCAATGCCAGAAAACCCAAGAAATTCGTTGCTTTTCCCAAATATGAATACTATATTGCTGACGAAAAATATGCTAAATTAGCACGGTATTTAGGATTCGGAGGGAAGACGGTACAGGAGAGCGTTGCTAATCTCGTCAAGGGTATCAGGGATTTGATGAAAAGCGTCGAGATTCCGCTATCCATTCGCGAGTGTGGCGTAGATGAGACAGTATTTATGGCTCACCTCGGCGAACTGGCCGACAGAGCGCACAATGACCAATGCACCGGTGCCAACCCTGTTTATCCGTTGGTATCAGATATTGAAGAGATATACAAACAGGCATATTACGGAGAAAAATAAAATTAAACTACATTTATATGATAATCAAAGTTTGCGTCGGCAGTTCCTGCCATCTTAAAGGGTCTTATGACGTCATAGACCAGCTTAAATCTCTCATTAAGAAATACGATGTGGAAGACCTGATAGACCTCCAGGCGAGTTTTTGCCTCGGATTCTGCGCACAGGGAGTCACTGTGAAAGCAGAACCTACCATTGAGAAGATAAAAGATGGGGAGCTTTTCCTTCATAATGTCAACAAAGACAACATCGAAGAGTTGTTTGTCAAGCAGATTTATCCATTACTAAACATCTAAATTATGGCCTACTATCTCGATTTCAAGCCTGCAAGATGCAAAGACTGCTATAAGTGTTTGCGGGAATGTCCGGTGAAAGCTATCGATGTCCTTGAACACCAGGCCAAAATAGTGGAAGACAGGTGCATATTGTGCGGTCACTGCATCTCAGTCTGTCCTCAGAATGCAAAAATAGTCCACAGCGAACTCTCCGAAGTGCGTACTTTGCTCGAAGGCAAAGAGAAGGTCATCGCAAGCGTGGCTCCCTCGTTCGTTTCAAGCTTCCAATTGACGAGCTTCACTTCGATGAAAATAGCTCTCTGCAAACTCGGATTTCACGATGCACAGGAGACAGCGTACGGTGCGCAGGAAGTTATAAAAGAGTACAAAAAGCTTCTTGAGAGCGGACAGTACAAAAATCTGATTACCTCTGCCTGCCCTGCTGCCTGCAGACTGATACAGATATATTATCCCAAGGCGTTGAAATACCTTGCTCCGGTAGATTCTCCGATGATAGCACATGCCAAGATGCTTCATGCCAAATATCCCGACTGCAAAATAGTATTTCTCGGCCCCTGCATTGCCAAAAAACGTGAAGCACACGAAAGCGACGGACTTATTGAAAATGTGCTGACATTCGAAGAACTGCAGGTATTATTTGAAGAAAAAGGGATTAATCCTCAAGAATCGGCTCCCCTCGCCATGAAAGGTGAGAAATATGCCAACCTTTCCAAATATTTTCCCATTTCTCATGGTATAATACAGTCATTTCCTGCTCTTCCGAAGGGTTATGAATATGTATCTGTCGATGGCACAGCCAATTGTGCCAATGTACTTGAAGATGTGGATTCCCTCTCAGGGGTATTTTTGGAAATAAATACTTGCAACGACTCATGCATCAACGGACCTTGCAGCCTCGGGTTTGGGCACAATACCCTCAAAGCGACTTCTGAAGTGCAACGGTATGTTCGTCAGGAGAAAGAACGCCTCCCCTTGCAGAAAGACCCGGCCCCTTTGGACATTCCATTGACTGCTGCATATCCCAGATTGCGCAATCACAGCAGACCCGTCACAGAAGAGGAGATTAAAAAAGTGATGGCCATGACATGGAAATTCAAGCCC
>CAYMAX010000024.1:0-21608 GCA_964388595.1 uncultured Muribaculaceae bacterium | reverse complement strand
CCCTGGACCCCAACATTAAGAGTGTCGTGCTCTACCAACTGAGCTAAGGAAGCGTTCCATTTGGGGAGTGCAAATGTAGATGTTTTGTATTAATTATCAAAAATTTATTTAACCCAGATCTCATCAACGAAAATAAAACCTTCTCCACCTGCTCCGAGATGCCACTGAGGGATGGTTCCAAAGTTTTTCGCAAAGACTTTAACATATCTTCCCGAATAGTTTACGTCAGTGATATTCCATACGAAATCTTTTACCTGCACCTCGTAATCCTGCGCATCTACAGTATTGGTAATGGTACCTAAATATTGATACTCCACTCCATCTTTAGAGATATAGTATTCTACATATCGCGGCATCCATATCCAGGACCTGGCATCTTGACAAAATCCGGCACCTATCTCCGATATCGTTTTCTCCTCAAGGAGGTCTATCACTGCAGTGAAATCGGTGTTCTGATATCCCTGCCACCCTCCTGTTCTCCAATTGACATTGCCTCTGCGACCATCTATCAGCCCATCATCTCCACCTGCATTATATTGAGGATTGTAAGAACAGCGAAGTTCAATCTTCATATCTTTATTGATCTTATTAAGAGAAGTGGTCGTAATGAAACTTTTTCTCATATCACAAGTTTGAAAATATGCAGAGATACTGCAGCTGTTTTTGATGGAAAGTGGCTCTTTATAAGGCACATACTCTCCTTCTTCGCCTATACGATAGAAGATGGTACCATTTTCTGCCCCGGCAGCCATTGACACAGACATCGAATCGAGAAAAATATTGTTCTCCATCTCAAACCATGGATTGGGAATAAATTTATCGGCATTTATAGAGGAGTGAGGACGGTCGGCATACTCTGTAGAAAGAGTGATGTTGGGCTTATCTGACAGAGTGTATTTTATGGAACCACCATCAAGAAGTGCATCCATCGTGATATAAGAGCGGGTATATGGCACTCCGTTCCGCTCCATTGAGTCGATATAGGTAAGCTTCGAAGCCTCTCTGCTCAAGATATTGAATTGCTTACCATTCTCAAGATGGATGGCGATGCTGTCAAAAATGGGGGTAGTCAGCACAAAGATGTCACTCCCCGGGGTCACCGAATAAAGTCCCATGGCGCTCATCACATACCAGGCAGACATTTGTCCGCAATCATCATTGCCACAAAGTCCATCAGGACGGGGAGAATAGAGCTCTTTAATAATACGGCGAGTCATCTGCTGAGTCTTCCAGGGTTTTCCTGCGTAAGAATAGAGATAGGCAATGTGGTGGCTCGGCTCATTGCCGTGGGCGTACTGTCCCACCTGACCCGTAATATCTGCTTGGGTGCGTCCGGAAGTATTTTCCGGTGCAGCGAATAGACCATCTATCTTGTCGCAATAGAGGCTGTCTCCTCCCAAAAGTACTATATGTCCTTCAATATCTTGAGGTACGAAGAAACTATATTGCCATGAATTAGCTTCTGTGAAATGATTATTGACTTCGTTGGGTTTGAATGGAGAAAGCCATCTGCCGTCAAGGCGAGGACGCATAAATCCTGTACTTGTATCAAAAACATTTCTATAAAAAAGTGCAGAATATGAATAATCGTCGTATGCTTTGAGATATTTTTCATCTCCGGTCTTGTCGTAAAGATACTTTGCCACTTGAGCCACGCACCAATCATCGTAGGCATATTCAAGAGTTTTGGAGACAGATTCGTGCTCCTTATCAGCCGGCACAAGGCCGGAATGACGAAAGACATCGAGTCCGAAATGTGGGTCCAAAGATGAAGCATACATCGCTTCGAATATGGCAGGGACATCAAAACCATCTATCCCCTTGGCTATGGCATCTGCTATCACTGATACTGAGTTGTAACCTATCATACAATTGGTCTCCCACCCAGAAAGTTCCCAAACCGGAAGCTTCCCACATTCTTGTAAAATAGATAGAAACGACTTGATAAAATCGACAGTTCTATCTCTTTCAATGATGGTAAACAGAGGATGAAGGGCACGAAATGTATCCCAAAGAGAAAATACTGTATATCGCTCGAAACCCTCTGCTCTATGGACTTTCCTATCCATTCCGAGATATTCTCCATTGACATCGCTATAAAGATTGGGGGCAATGGCAGTATGATAGAGAGCGGTGTAGAAAGTGGAGAGTTCTTCACGATTTTCTCCCCTTGGAGATACCTCAATCTTCGACAGATATTGCTCCCAGGCAGCTTCTGCCCCTTTCTTCACTGCATCAAAGTCCCACTCCCCTTCTCCCGACTCCGAATGGAGATTGAGCTTCGCATTTTCACAGGAGACAGAAGAAATTCCAATTTTGGCGATAATGGTATTGCCTTTCTTGTTGCCGCTTTTCCCCCCTTTGCCAAATGTGATGAGGGCCCCTTTGGCTTTGTGGTCTGAATTGACATTAAGTGGCCGAAATAGTTGTATGGGCTGAGAAAATTCTATATAGAAATAGACACGCTGGTCGAGTGCCCAGGCATCAGAACGGCGAAACCCTTTCACTACATTCTTCCCTTCCGTAGTGATATCTGCTTCGAGAAGAATATCACGATGTTGCAAATCAATAATGACAGAAGGGACTTCTCCCTTAGGAAATGTGTAGCTATGAATTCCCATTCTGCGGCCGGCAGTCAATCGAGCCAGAACACCTGTCTTATCGAGCAGTACTTCATAATAGCCGGGAGAAGCCTTTTCTCGAGAATGGTCAAAGGTAGAGCAGTAACGGCTATTGTTCAAAGTATCAAGGTCATAGCCAATTACAGGCATCATCAGTACATCTCCGTAATCGGAACAGCCGGTACCGCTGAGGTGGGTATGACTGAATCCATATATCGTATCGTCCGAATAATGATACCCTGAACATCCATCCCACCCATCAAGTCTGGTATCGGGGCTCAACTGCACCATCCCAAAAGGATAGGTCGCTCCGGGGAAAGTATGTCCGTGAAAATCGGTTCCTACAAATGGATTGACGTATTCAGTAAGTTTGGGCTCCTGAGCAAAAACCCCGGAGGCAAACGCAAGGGCGATAAAAAGAGAAATCATATATTTAAATTGAGGATAGTCCTACTGCAATCCTGCTCTGAAAGCATTGATATTGGCTTGAACTACCTCTTCACCTTTTCTGGAGAAAATACGGCGAATCCCTTCTTCGAATTTATCCGATGGAATGCCCAGAAGATGGCTGCAGGCTCCCAAAAGAACAATATTGGCTCCGCGGGGATTACCGGCTTTCTTAGCAATATCGTCCACATCAAGCATTATCACATTATTGATGGATTTGAGCTCAGCGATGACATCATTCTCAGCAGGGTAATTGGGAATATTTACAAATGGCACTGTATTGGTCACTATCCATCCTTCTTTTGACAGATACGGCAAATAGCGCAGGGCTTCCATCGGCTCCAGAGAGATGATGAGATCTACGCACCCACGAGGGATAAGATCGGAAGCTATCGGTTCTGAACTTATACGAAGATTGGACTGCACATCTCCGCCTCTCTGACTCATACCATGAACTTCGGCCTGCTTGATATACAAACCCTCTTTGATGGCAGCTTCTCCGATGACAGTGGCGATGGAAAGAATTCCCTGACCTCCTACTCCTGCAAGTATTATATCTTTTTTCATACTATTAATAATTTACTTTTTGTTCTCTTTTGAATGTCTTTTGAATGTCTGGATACATTCTCTGCGAGGAATGATGACGGAAAGACCTTTGTATTCTATCTCCTCCTGAATCACTTTCTTAATCTCTTCCATATTCTTGGGTAGCGGCACTACTACTCTCAAGTGTTTTTCATCCACCCCTACTGCCTTGCAAATGGCTTCAAGTTTGGTAGTACCTGCAGAATCCTGTCCCCCTGTCATACCTGTGGTAAGATTGTCCGATATCACTACGACTATGTTGGCGTTTTCATTGGCGGCATCCAGAAGTCCGGTAATGCCTGAATGGGTAAAAGTAGAATCGCCTATTACAGCCACTGAAGGGAATTGTCCTGCATCTGCTGCCCCCTTGGCCATAGTGATGGAGGCACCCATATCTATGGTGGAATTGATGGCTCTGAATGGAGGAAGGGCACCGAGAGTATAACAACCTATATCACTAAACACTTTGTGGTTGGGATATTTGACAAGAGCTTCGTTAAGAGCAGTGTACATATCTCTATGTCCGCATCCCTGACAAAGTGCAGGGGGTCTGGGCACTACCACCTTGCTTGGAGAATAAGTATCGTGAGGCTGCATACCCAATGCTATGCGAACGCTATCAGGAGTAAGTTCTCCCACTCTGGGAAGAAGAGATGAAAGTCGTCCCATAATTTTGCACTTGGTGGGAATAATACCACGTAAAGTCTCTTCCAACAGTGGCTGTCCCTCTTCCATCACTATGATGGTATCGCACTCTGCTGCCATCTTCTGTATCAGCTTACGGGGAGCAGGATACTGTGAGATCTTTAAAATGGGATGTGAAAATGAACTGTCAATATTCTCAAGAAGATAATTGTATGCTATACCGCATGCTATGATACCTACTTTCTTGTCTTCTCCATCGATGTATTTGTTCCAGGGAGAACAGCAAGCTTCTTCTTCCAATTTGTCATAGTGCTCGAGGACTACGGGATATTGTTTGCGCGAATTGGCCGGGAGCAACACCCATGAAGCAGGGTTACGAGGGTAATTAATCTCTCCAACGGGCTTGGCCTCGCTATCTATGGTCACTACGGCACGGGAATGGGCCATCCTGGTGGTAACACGCAAAAGTACTGTAATATTGTATTTCTCTGAAAGAGCATAACCATACTCCATCATGTCGTATGCTTCCTGCTGATTGGAAGGCTCCAATACAGGGATGAAAGCAAATTTGCCGTAAAATCTCGAATCCTGTTCATCTTGAGAAGAGTGCATCGAAGGGTCGTCTGCTGCTACCACTATCAGTCCTCCATTGGGACCTGCTATAGCCGAGTTGACAAACGGGTCTGCAGCTACATTCATTCCGACATGTTTCATACACACGATTGACCGCTTTCCGACATACGAAACGCCGAGTGCAGCCTCCATAGCGGTCTTCTCATTGGTGCACCATCTGCAATGAAGTCCCCTTTCGCGAGTAATGGGAAGGGACTGGATATATTCAGTTATTTCTGTGGAAGGTGTTCCGGGATAGGCATATACACCGCTGATACCTGCGTTGATAGCGCCCATCGCTATGGCTTCATCTCCTAATAATAATTTTTTGGTTTTTTGCTCCATTTTGATTTCATTTTGACATAGAATCTACAAATTTAATTAATATTTATTAAAAAAGCCAAATGAAATCATTATTTTTCTATTCAAAGCTGTATTCTTTAAGGCTTTTAATCCCTCCCAGCCCCAAATATTTACCGTCTAAATTGCCTTTGAGATAGACAAGTCGATGAAGAATATCTTTATTGTCAACCAGATTAAGGGCTTGCCTGATGTCTGTACCTGACGCCAACTCCACCCCAAAGCAGTTAGCACTGATATCCTCTACACTTCTGTGCGATATAGCGATATGTGACGCATTGTTGACGCCACCGGTGAATGTCACTACTCCGCTTCTGACATCCCACCCCACTATGTAACCTTTCACCCAGACATTTTTAATTCCTGCCCATTCCTTGGCTTGAGCGACAGTAAGTGCTTTCTCTTTGCTGCTTCCATCGTTTTCCTCACCAAACACATAGTCGATGTAATCCCATGTTCTGGAAGTGTCCAACCCTATCTTTATACTCACACCACTTTCACCTATCGAGCCTGAAATAGAAAGATTGACGGTCAACACCTGGGCCGCCTTTATATCCTTGACCATAATCACTCTTTCGTTCCCATCCTCGACGAAAAACATCTGCACTTTCCCCGGGGGGAAAAAGAGAATCCTGTCTTCATCGAAAGGATACCCCACTACCCACGAATCGTATCTGAAGGAGAATGACGCATCAGAAAAGAATGCTTTGAATTCATCTGAATAGCATACTCTTACACCGGCATTGAGTTGCCTGCACTCCAACTTGACTGACAGCACACCACCTGCGGTTCCCGTCACTTCTTGTGAATCTCCATACTGAGGCGCATCAAATTCAGGGGAAGAGAATCTTCGAGAGACCACCGATATGACACATTGCAGTGAAGGAAGCGTTATCTTATCGGGTCTCTCTCCGTAATATCCATCATAGACTGTGTCTCCCTGCACAGTCTTAATGGTCAAAATGAACGAATTGGTATCGGGCATATTGTCAGACTTGACAGATACGCTATAACCATCATCCTGGACAAATGAAAGCACCAGTACGCACTCCCCATCTTCCATCTTTCTGCAACTCATCATGAGTATCGATAAAACGACACTCCACAAACAAAGGATAATAATCCTTCTCACATCACTCTTTTTCATACTGATATCCCTTTAAAAATTGTTGTTTTTACCATCGCTAAACTAAGAAATTATCAGTTTCCACCACCTGTTTTAAAAAAAGATGATATAGATTTATCTGTTTTTAAAAAAACACTACCTTTGTTCGCATTATTTAAAAATAAACATAAAATGTATAAAATTTCTACTCACCCCATTCTGCCTATTCCTCAAGAGGATTTGGTGGAATTTTCTTTCGAAGGAAAGACTATTAAAGGTCAAAAAGGATGTACCGTTGCAGCTGCCCTTCATCAGGCAGGACTTCAAGTTCACAGTCTCAGCCTCGACAAGAGAAAAAGAACTATGGAATGCGGCATTGGGAAGTGCGGTGCCTGCGAGATGCTGGTCGATGGAAAAATCCGCAGAATCTGTGTCACCAAAGTTGATAATGTCAAAAAGGTGGAAAGACTCACCCAGGACAATGGTTTCAAAGGGGTTCTAATCACTGAAAAAGGGGGCAAAGTAGAGACAAAAAAAGTATATAAAACTTCTGTAGCCATCATCGGTGCAGGTCCTGCCGGACTGTCTGTGAGAGAAGAACTCAAAAAGAACAACATCGATAATATCGTCATCGACAACAATAGCCACATTGGAGGACAGTTCCTTATGCAGACTCACCAGTTTTTCTTCTTTGAAAAAGAGAAAAGATTTGGTGGCATGAGAGGTTTTGATATCGCCAAGACACTTGCAGGAGATAGCCATGAGGGCATTTTCCTTGATTCAGTGGTTTGGGATATACTTGAGGGCAAAAGATTGGCAGTAAAAAACATCGCCACAGACGAACAGTTCTATGTCGATTGTGATGAACTTGTGATTGCTACCGGAGCACTTCCATTTATGCCGGCTTTCAAAAACGATGATGTCCCCGGTGTGTATACTGCAGCTGTGGTACAGAGAATGATGAATACCCAATTCACTCTCCTCGGCAAAAACATTCTCACAGTGGGTGCAGGTAATATCGGATACCTCACTTCTTACCAGGCAATGCAGGCAGGTGCCCATGTCAAAGCCATTATCGAAGCTATGCCCAACGAAGGTGGTTTCCCTGTTCAGGCCAACAGAGTACGCCGTCTCGGAATCCCCATTATGACCTCTCACGTACTTTTGGAAGCCATCCCCAATAAAGATTATACAGGTGTCACAGGAGCTATCATAGCCAAATGCGAAAATTTCAAACCAATCCCCGGCACAGAACAGAGAATTGATGGCATAGATTGTATCAATATCTGTACAGGACTTCTACCCGACAGCCAACTTTTCGTCAAGGGCAACACAATGTTCGGACGCAGTTGCCACGGAGTGGGCGATTCAGTTCGTATCGGAGAAGGCACATCAGCAGTTCTTCGTGGCAGACAATGTGCCTACGAAGTGATGCAAAATCTCGGCAAGAGAATCAATTACGAAGAATACCTCTCTGTTTCCAAAGAATATCTCGATTCTCAACAGAAGCCCAAAAGAATTCTGGAAGTACCAAATCATCCCGATGCAGAGCGTGCAGCAGCCAAACCATTCATCATTATGGACTGCCTCTACGGATTTGCCTGCAACCCCTGCTCCTTTGCCTGCAAACAGGGTGCTATCACCAAATCCTCCACATCTGTCACTCCTGTAGTGGATTACAACAAATGTATCGGATGTATGGATTGCGTAAATCAATGCCCAGGCCTTGCAATCTTCGGCTATAACACTCAGAAAAATCTTCTATTCCTCCCCATCGAATATGCAGCCAAAGAGGGTTCGGAAGTCTTCTTGGTGGACAACAATGGCCAGAAAGTGGGAGAAGGTGTCATAGAGAAGATTTTAATCAAACCCAATAAGACCAATGTCGCCAGAGTACACGCTACCAAACTCACTTCTGCCGATATTACTTCCGCTCGAGGATTTATCGTCAAAGAAAATTATCCCGAACCTTTGAAATTTACCCCTGCCCACAATGAAAAGGCAGAGACTTATATTTGCCATTGCGAAGATGTGACCATCGAAAAGTTGGTTGAACTCATCGGTGACCGCAAGACCATCACCTGCGACGAATTGAAACATATATCACGTCTCGGTATGGGTGCTTGCCGCGGTACCAGATGTCTTCCCCGTGCCAAAGCAGCACTTCGTCCCTATGGTATCGAAGTGACCGGAGAATTTACACCACGTGGCCCCATGGCCAATCAGGTCAATCTCGGCAATGTCCTCAACGAGTCTATGAAGACTACCCTTGTCACCCCTGCTACCTCTACCACCATCGTCAAAGAAAAAGTCGGTGCTATAGTTGCCGGCGGTGGCATGGCAGGTACAGGCCTCTTCAGATATTTGTCAGAAGCTGGATTCAAACCCATTCTTATCAATAAAGAGAGAGGTAGTTCCTGGAGGTGCATAGGTGGTGGACGTCCCGCATTCTCTCTCCCCGCACTTGCAGATATAGCCAATAACAATCAGGATATTTTCCGTGAACTTCAGAAAAAATCAGATGTTCATTATCATCCCATAAGATATATCAGCTTCGCTCACGATGAAGCTACATATCGTTCACTTGATGCCTCACGCGCATGGTCTAAAGCCTATATGGTGGAGGCCAAAGATTTCAGAAAAGAGGTTTCAGAGTATTTCAATCCCAACCTTGACATCTACACTCATGCACTCGTCTCTGACGATTGCTGGCAGGCCAGCCCCGGCAAGACCATTGATTTGGTTCGCTTCTTAGGGAAGAAAGCAGGCGGCGTGGTACTTGAAAACACCGAGCTAATCGATGTCACACGCGTTGGTAAAGAGTACAAAGTAGTAGTTAAGGGTGCAGATGGCAGATATACAGAATATCATACAGAGATTTTTGTCAATGCCTTGGGAGCCAATGCCGCAGTATTTGCCAACAAATTGGGTATAGAAACAGGACTCTATCCGGTAAAACACCAGGCCTTCATCACCAAGAAACTCCCTATGCTCGGCAAAGACGGAGCTTGTCTTGATATGCTCATCGACCGCCGTCACTACAAAGGTTTCTCCGCAGTGTATGGTCAGCAATTCTACAACACCGGGCAGATCATCGGATGTGCTTCACCTGCTACCGATGCCGGCGAGATAGCCAAAAATCTTACCATCAACGCAGAGTCCTTCCTTGAAATAGTTTCTGAAGTATTTTCAGACTGGATTCCTCAACTCAAAGGGGTGGGTATTCAAGCTACCTGGTGCGGCTACTACACAGAGCCTCGCTACATAGTAGATCCTGCTCTCGGTCTCTTCGTAGGTATGAGAGGACACGGATTTATGCTTTCGCAGTATATCGGGAAACTATATGTCGATTCACTGCTTGGCAAGCCGGTACCAGATTACTTCAAAGAGATGGCCCTCGATCATAAGGGTCTCAGCGAACAGGCTTTCAAGTAAGCCCGGATATCTATTTGGATTGACCGAAATCGTCGAAGAGGATGTTGTCAGACATCACTCCGAGATTATCGAGCATGGTGATGACAGATGATGTCATCATAGGCGGACCGCACAAATAGTACTCAACATCTTCAGGGGCTTTATGTCCTGAAAGATATTCATCATAAAGCACTTGATGTATAAACCCTACTGAACCTTTCCATTCATCGGATGGAAGGGGTTCAGAGAGGGCTATATGGAAAGAAAAGTTGGGGAACATCCTCTCCAGCTCTTCGAAAGAGTCTTCGTAGAATATCTCCTTGCGGGAACGTGCACCATACCAGAAACTTACTTTTCGAGTAGTTTTCAGCGTCTTGAAGAGATGAAAAATATGAGAACGCATAGGTGCCATGCCGGCTCCTCCTCCTATAAACACCATTTCGCGGTCGGTGTCACGTAAGAAAAATTCTCCATAAGGGCCCGATAAAGTGAGCTTGTCACCAACTTTGAGAGAAAAAACATAAGAAGAACTTATCCCGGGAAGGACTTTCATAAACTCACCTTTGCTCTTGTCAAAGGGAGGAGTGGCAATGCGGACATTGAGCATGACGATATTTCCTTCTGAAGGGTCATTGGCCATCGAATATGCCCTCGTTGTGGGCTCTTCATTCCTTGCGTGGAAGTGCCTCATATTGAGACTCTCCCAATCTTCTCTGTATGGTTCATCTACTTCGAGGTCTTGATAATCTATGTCAGAATAGGCCGGAATATCTATCTGTACATATCCTCCTGAATGAAATTTGAGGTTCTCCCCTTCAGGAAGACGCACTATTAATTCCTTGATAAAAGTAGCCACATTGCGATTGCTCAACACTTCGCACTCATATTTGCGTACACCGAGAATCGTTTCCGGCAGCAAAATCTCCATATCTTCTCGCACTTTGACCTGACACCCAAGTCTCCAGTGAGCTGATTGCTGCTTTCTGTTAAAAAAACCAACCTCAGTAGGTAAGATAGAACCGGCACCTGAAAGCACCTGACATTTACACAAGCCACAAGTACCCATACCGCCGCAGGCAGAGGGAAGATATATCTTTTCTGCCGATAAAGTCGATATTAATGAAGCCCCAGGCTCTACCGTGAGCACTTTGTCAGAATTATTGATATCAATTTTGACACTTCCCTTGGGCAACAACTTAGACTTGGCCACGAGAAGCAACCCTACAAGAATTAATATCAAGACAAGAAAAGTAACTACAGAGACTATCAACAATGTAAAATCAAACATACCGCTCCGTTATAATTGAATACCCATAAAACTCATAAAAGCAATTCCCATCATACCAGTGATGATAAAAGTAATTCCGAGACCGCGAAGCGGCTTGGGGACATTGGAATAGGAAAGTTTTTCTCTGATGGCAGAAAGCAGCACTATCGCCAAAAACCATCCTATACCTGAACCGAGAGCATAAACTGAAGCTTCTCCAATATTGGCGAAAGCCTTCTCCTGCATAAAAAGAGATGCTCCCAGCACCGCACAATTGACAGCTATCAAAGGGAGAAATATTCCGAGAGAGGAATAGAGTGAGGGGACATATTTCTCGACCACCATCTCCACTATCTGCACTATGGCAGCAATGACGGCGATAAATATAATAAAGCTCAGAAATCCCAAATCAAGCGATGCCAACTTTGGGTCTATCCAAGCCATAGCTCCGGGGGCTAAAAAATATTTATTGAGAAGATAATTGATGGGCAATGTGATGAAAATGACAAATATGACTGCCAAACCAAGTCCGGTGGCTGTTTTTATATTTTTAGAAACAGCGAGAAACGAACACATTCCGAGGAAATATGCAAATATCATATTATCCACGAATACCGACTTTACAAATAAATTGATGTAATCTTGCATAGCGATGTCTATTATTGTTTATCTATAAGGTCTTTCTGAACACTCCTTTGTATCCATATGATGACTCCGACAAGGATGAGAGCCATCGGTGGAAGTATCATCAGCCCGTTGTTCTCGTAAAATCCACCATTGCTTACATACCAATTCAACGGGATAATGCGATATCCGAAAAGAGTCCCTGAACCAAAAAGCTCTCTTAAAAAAGCTATCACCACCAATACCATCCCATACCCAAGACCATTGGCCAATCCATCGACCAGAGAGGGTATCGGTTTATGATTGAGGGCAAATCCTTCTATTCTCCCCATAATGATACAATTGGTAATAATAAGTCCCACATAGACAGATAGTTGCTTACTTAAATCATAAGCAAACGCTTTGAGTGCCTGGTCGATGAGGATGACGAAGAGAGCCACTATCACCAATTGAACAATTATTCTGATACGATTGGGGATAGAATTACGGATTAGAGAGATAAACATGCTCGAAAATCCTGTGACTATCATCACCGAGAGAGCCATCACACATGCACCCTCCAACTTCACTGTGACAGCTAAAGCGGAACAGATACCGAGCACCAATACGGTGATGGGATTGGACTTGAAGAGAGGATTTTTGAAAAAGTTCTGTTTCATAATGATACCTCCTTATTGCTTTCAAGATATGGAAGATAACAAACCAACCACTGTCTGATCGTTTTCTGAAGCGACCTGCTGGTGATGGAGCCTCCAGAGATAGCATCTACCTGATGTTTATTGCCGTTCTTTACTCCACCTTTGACTATCTCTATGGAGGTAAAAACATCGTCATCAAATATCTCTTTACCACGAAAACTCTCCCCAAACCACTCCGTAGCTATTTCTGCTCCCAATCCCGGGGTCTCACTCTTATGAGAGAATACGGCTCCGTATATTGTAGAATAATCTTCCTCCAAAGAGATATATCCCCAAATGGGTCCCCATAGTCCTGCACCATAAACCGCTAACACTTCCACCGTGGTACTGTCATTGAGAGTACAGATAAATACCGGAAGCCTCAATTTGGATAAATCCGAAGGCGACTGTCTTAAAATATCGTATTGTTCTTTTAAATCAATATTGAATGCGTCTCCACTCACTTTCTCCCCTTTGTAATTCAGCACATAGGAGTTGGTGATATATTTGGAATAGGCCTTTTGAATATATGCAGTCTTGTCTTTTACTTTATCGAGGTCTTTCACAAGATGTACCGACATCAGAATATTTTTCTGAGTCTCCAACACTATGTTTCTCTGCTGACGGGGCTTGAGAGAAATCGAAACATAAGCCAAAACAGCTGCTACCAGCGCCACCAGCACTGTAGCATAGATAATTGTATATGCGTTGCTGTTAGTATTCATAGCGTTTAGTTTGAATATTGGACTTTAACGAGCGTCTCATCCTTCTGCGAATGTTGCAGTTGACCATCCAGTGGTCTATCAACGGTGCTGCAGTGTTCATAAGAAGTATCGAAAGCATCATCCCTTCTGGATAACCGGGGTTGAAAAGACGAATAATGATGGTCATTACCCCTATCAGGAAACCATAAATCCACTTGCCTCCCTCAGTCTGAGCAGAAGTCACAGGGTCGGTGGCCATAAAGACCGCACCAAATGCAAACCCTCCCATTATCAGATGTTTCCAAGCGGGAAGAGCCATATATGAATCGGGCGAAGGAGATAGCAGATTGGCAAGATATCCCATCGCAAGCGCACCTGCAATACAGGAAATCATTATCTTCCAACTTGCAACTCCGCACCAGAGAAGTATGATGGCACCTATGGCGATAGCGATTATTGATGTCTCGCCCACAGAACCGGGTATCAATCCCAAGAACATATCCGACACAGAATAAGATATTTTACCCAGCGGAGCCTCGGCCAACGGAGTAGCCCCAGAGAATCCATCCAACACCCCTTCACCACCTGAAAGTCCCGATATCCAGACCTTATCCCCTGTCATGTGACTTGGATAAGCAAAGAACAAAAAAGCGCGGGCTATCAGAGCGGGATTCCAGATATTCATGCCTGTACCTCCGAACACTTCCTTTCCGAATATCACCGCAAAAGCGACTGCTATGGCAAGCATCCACAGCGGAACATCAACAGGCATAATCAGTGGGATAATCATACCGGTGACGAGATACCCTTCATTGACTTCATGTCCGCGTACCTGGGCAAATGTGAACTCTATAGCGAGCCCTACAATGTAGGAGACCAGATATAACGGAAGAATCTTTAAAAACCCATACCACACCAGCTGCCAGAAGGACATGTCGCCTCCTATGGAGAGATTGTGCTGATAACCTATATTGTATATTCCAAACAGAGCAGCGGGGACAAGTGCCAGCACCACCACTATCATTATCCTTTTCAGGTCGTTGCAATCTCTCACGTGACTTCCCCTCGTAGCTACTGTATCGGGCACTTTGAGAAAAGAGCGGAAAGCTTCATTAGTGGAGTGGAGAAATCCAAATTTGCCTCCTTTATCGAAATTGGGATTTGATTTATTATCCATAACTTTTACCCTTTATGCCATCTCTTTAAGCATCATATCGATACCATCGGATATAATGGATTGAATTTCTATCTTGGATGGGCAGACATACTCACAGAGAGCCATATCTTCCTCTATCACTTCATAAATGCCGAGCTTCTCCATCAGTTCTATATCTTTGGCCAAAATCGCTTTCACCAGATAAGTCGGAAGAATATCCATGGGAAGAACAGTGCTGTAAAGATGATTCATGACGAAAGCTCTCTCTCCTCCGTTGAGATTGGAGTCCATCGCATATTTGCGTCTGGGAGTCATCCATGAGAAATAGGCGTGAGACACGCTGAACTTCTTTGGCCTGAATGGCTTAGCCCATCCGAGAGTCTCTCTGTATGAACCTTCTGAGATAATGCTGATCTGGTCATCAAAAAATCCGAGGAAACCATCCAACCCCACGTTGCTGCCGGTAAGTACATTGCCGCTGATACATCTGACATCGCACTCTTTATGCATCTTAAGATTATCAGTGACCAATAAATCGGAAATGTCCTTCATACACATACCGCCGCAACATTTGACATAACCTGGGTTACCTACTCTGGGGCCACCCACCGCCACTATCTTACTCATATCGTAGATCCCCTTTCTGAAGAGTCGACCTATCACAGCGAGAAGATGAATGTCTATGGTCCACACAGTGTCCCCCTTGGAGATGGGATTGACATGATGTATCTGCACCCCGACATTACCGGCCGGATGATGTCCGTCAAATATATTGAATACTACATTGTTGAGCTTATGAAAAGGGGTGCTGGCGTGAGTATGAGCACACAATCCAAGATTGATACCTTGAGGCAAAATCTTTTTGAACACATTGACAGCTACTTGGAGATTCTCCATCTCATCTCTCAAAGAGTAGTCATAATCTGCTGCCAGAGGAGCAGAATTGAAACCTGACACGAAAATAGCTTTGGGCATCACACCCACAGGTGGGACAATACCATAAGGGCGTTGTTTGATACAGGCCCACAGGCCACTCTTTAGTAAAGTATCTATAATCTGTTCAAATGTGAGAGCCTCCACTTTGGGAAGGTCATATTTGATGTACTCAGTCTCTGAATCTGCAGCTATAACGACAGCCAATATCTTTCGCTTCTCCCCTCTAACTATCTCCTTGACCACTCCGCTGACCGGTGATGAAATATGAATCTCAGGATGTTGTTTATCCGCAAAGACGGGAGAACCCGCTTTGAGACGATCACCTTCATTGACCAACATCAGGGGAATCAAACCTTTGAAATCTGTAGGCTTGACTGCAACAATATCTGAGATTATATTCTTTACGATTCTGGGCTTTGGGACTCCATCTATCGGAATATCAAGCCCTTTTCTCAATTTAATATAATCCATAGGAAATGTTAATTATCTCTCTGCAAATATAGATAATCTTTTTGTAGATTTGCAGAGTTATGACAAAAGAAAGAATGATTGATATGTCTGAGTTGAATAGTGCTCAGGCAGAGGCTGTTAGATGTATTAAAGGACCTTCCCTCATCATAGCCGGAGCAGGGTCCGGCAAGACCAAAGTTCTCATTTTTAAAATAGCTTATCTCCTGGACCAGGGTGTCCCACCGGGGGCCATACTTGCATTGACTTTTACCAACAAAGCTTCTCGCGAGATGAAAGACCGTATCTCTGCCATGGTCGGCAGAGACAAGAGCGTAAGACTGTGGATGGGGACTTTTCACTCCATATTTGTCCGTTTCCTTCGTGACAATGCCCACCTGATTGGCTTTCCTTCTTCTTTTACCATTTACGACGCATCCGACACCCGAAGTGCCATACGTCAATGTATCAAGGAGCTGCAGCTCGATGAAAAGATTTACAAGCCCAACGATGTGGCTTCTCGTATCTCCTTGGCCAAAAACAATCTCATCACCTGCGGTTCATACGCCAACAACTCATCTCTCATAGAGATAGACAAATCTTCATCCAAAGGGAGAGTGCACGAGATCTATTCCCTCTACTCCAAGAAATGTTTTGCCGCAGGGGTGATGGACTTCGATGATATTCTGCTCTATATGAACATACTTCTAAGGGACCACCCTGAAGTGTGCGAGGCTCTCCAGAATCAGTTTGATTACATTCTCGTAGATGAATATCAGGACACCAACTACGCTCAATACCTCATTATCAAGAAGCTCTCTTACAATAAGAGAAATATCACTGTGGTGGGAGACGATTCCCAAAGTATCTATGGCTTCCGCGGTGCCAGAATCAAAAATATCTTGAATTTCAGAAAAGACTACCCCGAAGCCAAGGAATTTCGATTGGAACAAAACTATCGCTCTACCCGCACCATTGTAGGGGCTGCAAATTCTCTGATATCTCACAATACCAACCGTTTGAAAAAAGAGTGCTTTTCTGAGGGGGAAATGGGAGAAAAAATAGAAGTAATATCTTCATACACAGAGACTGACGAGGGAAGCGCAGTAGCATCTTCCATCATCGACAGAATCTACGCAGATAAAGCATCTTATGCAGACTTCGCCATTCTTTACAGGACTAATGCACAGTCCCGTATCATTGAAGAGATGCTTCGCAGGAAAAATCTTCCTTATAAGATATACGCCGGTCACTCTTTTTATGAACGCGCTGAAGTGAAGGATATGTTGGCCTACTTCAGACTTGTAGTGAATCATCACGATGACGAGTCTCTGCGAAGGGTCATTAATGTACCGGCAAGAGGTATCGGAGAGACCTCAATGAATTGTCTTGCCGCTGCTGCCTCCTCCCACTCCATATCATTGTGGGAAGCTATCCATCTGAGCGACCTCGAATCCTTCGGACTCAAGCAGGCAGCTGTGAACAAAATGAAGAGCTTCACATCGTTGATAGATTCTTTCTCTTCAAAAGTCCCTGTCACCGATGCCTATGCCATTGCCTCTGAGATTACCGCCGTCTCAGGAGTTATAAGTTCACTGAGAGCTGACAATTCGATAGAATCTCAGTCTCGACTCGAAAATGTCGAAGAGCTGCTCAACAGCGTCAATGAATATGTGGAAGAGAGAGCACGGAGTGAGAAAGAGCTCGGAAATGAGGAGCCTCTCATCACCCTCCAATCTTATCTTGAGAATGTCTCCCTACTCACCGACATCGATTCAGATGATTCAGATCCCGAAGACCGCAACAGAATAAAGCTCATGACCGCCCACTCTTCCAAAGGATTGGAATTCCCTTATGTCTATATCGTGGGGATGGAAGAAAATCTTTTCCCCTCACTCGGGTCTATGTCAAGTCAGGATGATGTCGAAGAGGAACGTCGTCTTTTCTATGTGGCACTCACTCGCGCCAGGAAATGCGCAGCAGTATCTTTCTCCAAATCGAGAATGAAATGGGGACAGAGGGTCAACTATCCACCCAGCAGGTTCTTAAAAGAGATTGATGACAAATACTTCGACACATCTATCGAGACGCAGTCTCATGTTGGCAGTTTTGTCGATATCGGCACTCCACGGACCACTGCTCACAAGACAATTATTATCCCCCGCCCCACTTTCTCCAAAACCGTACACACCGCATCCGCCAATTTTGCTCCTGACAATGCGTCAGACTTCCAAAAGGGGCAGCGAGTAGAGCATGATAGGTTTGGATACGGCACCATATTGTCTCTCGAAGGGGAATCAGTCAATAAAAAAGCAATAGTCGACTTCGAAATCGGAGGAAAGAAAACATTACTACTCAAATATGCCAAATTGATGATAATTCACTGATTTATGGCACGGTTATTGTACCATTTTCAGTGAAGTTTTTCATAGTTTAAGTTTAGGTTAAGTAGCGGGCCATTTTCCGATCTGAAGGAAAGTGGCCCGTGAAAATTTATATAGTGACTAAACGAAAACTACTACCTAATCACATTTGCCCTTGTCTGCAGATTCTTGACAAATCCTATTGGGATGCCTTTGTATTTCAACAGTAAATACCCTTTCGGTTCGTTGGGGAAAGAGAGCGGCTCTCGAAGAATAAATGCCTCTGCCCTCTCACCAATCTCCACTTGAGGAAAAGCATCCTGACGGAGTGCTTCGCTGAGAGCCAAATCTGCAGTGGGAAGAAGCAATTTCTTGTCGATATTCAGGATTTTGGCTACCGCAACTCCGGAGTAGATGGTATGAAGGTTTGACTCTGCAAAGAGCATATCCTCACATATTTTTTCGGGATAGGACTTCAGAAGGTCTCCCTTCATAAAAGTGCTGTACCCTTCTTTGATATATGGCACTTCCCCTTTGAAACGGGACAATTTGGAAGTATTGCCCCCTCTGCGCGATGATGAAGTGGCAGAGGCACAGGCAGTCTTACGAAGAATGGCAAAGAAGAAGCCCTCACCGGGGGAGATACCGGGATAAAGGTGTTTGGAGCTTAATATTTCCGCCCCAAGTGTAGAGGCTATCCATTGGACATTGTCCTCGTCTTCGGTATTGTTGAATGTACAGGTAGAATAGAGCAATATACCACCCTCTCGCAGAGAGCCCCAGATATCAGATACTATCCTTCTCTGCCTGGATGCACAAAATTCTACTATCGTGGGAGACCATTCCTCCACCGCCCGTTTATCTTTTCGAAACATCCCTTCTCCGGAACAGGGAGCATCCACCAACACAAGGTCAAAATAGGAAGGAAGCACCTTGAAATCAGCAGGATCGTTGCAGGTAACCACCGCATTGGCAACGCCCCATTTGGTAATATTTTCCACCAATACCGTGGCGCGAGAACGTATCACTTCGTTGCTGACAAGAAACGAATCGGGATGAGCGGAGAGTAACGACAGCAGATGAGTAGATTTTCCCCCCGGGGCAGCACACAAGTCGAGCACCTTCAACTTCTCCCCTTCCAAATACTGCTCCACCTCCTCAATGGCCATGGAAGATGCCTCCTGCACATAGTAGGCACCTGCAAAAAAGAAGGGGTCTTGGGAAAAATTGGGACGTGAATTTAAAAGATATCCATATCTGCAAAAAGGGAACGGACTTGGGCTAGCGAAAGGAACATCAAGCTGTCCCAAAGGATTAGAAATCTTTAACGGATTGATGCGTATTGATACAGAAGGCTCTCCTTCAAGCGATTGTAGCAGCTTTGTAGCTTTGTCGCTACCCATCGTCCTGTGGAGATGGTCGATGAAGGCCTGAGGAAACATCAATTGAAATCTTCTGGTTTGAAAGGAGATACATCGGGCATATTGCCTGAGATGACCGCCTTTTCTATCTGGTCGGTCGCCTGGTCCATAGCCTCCTGAAGCTTATTGCCCAACATCATTTTCATCATAGGATTGAGTTCTATATCGAGCTCAATATGAAACAGCGTCTCTGAAAGTCCCATTGCCTCGAAGAAAAACGAAATATTGAAATGAATCGGAGACATATCGTCTTCAAAAATAATCCTCGAATAAGGGATTTTCTCTTTTACCCTGATACCGAAATTCATCCCTTTGACATTGAAATGAATACTATTGTCATCGGCAGTGACTTGGCTGCGATATTCTTCGGGAAGATGTTCTGTAAAGCGATTTAAATCATTGAAAGAAGCAAAGATAGAGACTTGAGATTTTTTAATGACTACTTCTTTACCTGCTATATGTGTCGCGCTCATGACTAACCCCAGGTTTCGGGAGAGAAACGCCATTCTCTCAACAATTCTACATCTTTCTCCTTTATATACTTGCTGGCGACAGCTTCATCGATAAGGGTATCGTAATTGGAGAGGGTATGAAGCTCCACATTGGCATTTTCAAATGCTCTGCGAGACTTATCAAAATTGTATGAGAAAATCGCTACCATACCCAAAATGTGCGCTCCGACTTTATTAAGAGCATCCACTGCAGCCAGAGAACTGCCTCCTGTAGAGATAAGGTCCTCGATTACCACCACATTGATGCCTTTTCGCACTTCTCCCTCCACCTGATTGCCCATACCATGGTCCTTGACAGAGGAACGGACATATATAAAGGGCAGACCCATCATATCTGCCACTATGGCACCATAAGCAATGGCTCCTGTGGCAACTCCTGCTATCACCTGCACATTTTGAAAATTTTCTTTAATTTTTTCGACCATATATTTGCAAATAGCGGTACGAATCTCGGGATGTGATAAAGCTTTCCTATTATCACAATAAATGGGTGATTTCCAACCTGATGCCCAAATGAAGGGCTTATTGGGACTCAACTTCACTGCCTCAATCTTAAGAAGATTGTCGGCTACTGTTTTTTCTACTGAAATCATATCTTTCATATTATTAAGATGCGAATGTACAAAATTTTTACCTTTGCAAGTCTTTACAAAGCAATTTATGTACCACATCTATTCTCAGAAAAGAGTTCTAATCATCTGTGATGATGACCAATACGTACCTTCCGATTCAAATGCTGTAGTTCACTGCCACGGTACGCACCAAAGCATATCTGAGGCAGCAAAACTTTTTTTCGAAGGGGACAAGATATCTTCACTGGTTATTATTACCGATAAGATCGACGATATTTTTTCACTTATATGCTCGGGGTTCACAGAGATAAATGCAGGAGGAGGGATAATCACCAACGAACAAGGTGAATATCTTATGATTATCCGCGATGGTCTGTGGGACCTGCCCAAAGGCAAACAGGAAGTTGGTGAAAAAATTCCCGACACCGCTCTTCGTGAAGTCCAGGAAGAATGCGGCATTTCCCGCCCCACCCTCGGAAATCTCTGCTGCGTCACTCATCATGTCTATCACAGAAACGGGCTCTTCATGCTCAAGCATACCCATTGGTTCAAAATGTCTTATTCAAGCGATGCTGCACTTCATCCTCAAGTCGAGGAGCACATCACTGAAGCACACTGGATAACTCCCGACCGACTCTCATCGTGTCTCGAGAACACCTACCCGTCAATACGCGAGATTTTTGCCAAAAAAGAGTAAAGTATCATTAGAATCTAGGACAAAAATCGGCGAGCGGCAGTCGAGCCTCGAAGAATCAATTGCCGGGAGCGACCGTTTAGCGATTTACCGCCACTCAGGTGCAAAAAGGGGGTGTTTTGCACCTGGACGAGCTCGACGGTCGACCATTTTGGCTAAAGACTACTTTTGGGTGTCTTAGTTGACGAACCTATAGGAGAGAACTAACTCTTCGAGGCTCCTCGCACAAAATTTTGAGGTTTTGTGCACGGAGGCCATTGCATAAAGATAATTCAGACATTAGATAAGTCTTCGCCTCAATCGTCCAGGCTACTACTCCCGACTTCTGCTCCAGACTACTACACCCGACTATTACACCCGACTATTAATCCAAGCTACTACTCCCGACTATTACTCCCGGCTACCATAAAAAAAGAGGTCGTAAAAATTGAATCATCAAGTTTTTA
>CAYMAX010000023.1:6086-22986 GCA_964388595.1 uncultured Muribaculaceae bacterium | reverse complement strand
AAACGCGGAAATAGCTCAGTTGGTAGAGCACGACCTTGCCAAGGTCGGGGTCGCGAGTTCGAGTCTCGTTTTCCGCTCCAAAGGTTATCAGAAATGGTAACCTTTTTTTTATTTACTTCCATTGCAAGGTTTCAGCGATTATTGCTTTTCCTTTTTACCTCCCTTTCAACGAAGCTCACTCGAACAAGCGACCCCGAATGGCCCTCCTCAGGAGGGTCGTGGAGGGTATAAAAGGCGCGAGCATGCCCACGAACACACTTTTCGAGGCTCTGTGCACAAAATTTTGATGTTTTGTGCACGGAGGTCGTACATCAAAGTACGGAAGTGAGGCCCTATGCCCCTGAGTAGCAAAATGTTTATGTTTTGCACCTCAGAGGCATATCCGCCATAAATATCACCTGCAGAGAGACTCGCTCAAGATAATTATACATCATTGACTGACCCATCAGCCCATCGGCAGATTGAATTCTGAGACTGGCGAGCGAAGAGTCGAGCCTCGAAGAATCAATTGCCGTGGGCGACCAAGACCAGATTATCGTGGGCGATCAATCAGCGATTGACCATCACTCAGGTGCAAAAAGGGGGTCATTTGCACTTGGACGAACACTTTTACCACCACTTAGGTGCAAAAAGGGGGTGATTTGCACCTGGACGAGCACTTTCAAAGTGCGCCGCAGAAGAGGCAAAACACTACGACTGCCGCAGAGGAAGCGAAATACTATTTGCCGCAGAAGCAGGCAAAACCCTACGACTGCCGCAGAAGAAGGCGAATAAATTCGGTGAAGAGTTTCGGGTCGATGAGGATGGGATAGACGAGGCCCCAGAGTGCGCCGTAGAAGTGGGCGTAGTGGTCGATGTTGTCGCGATGGCCTTGGTTGAGGTTGTAGCCTTGGTGGTCGCGGTTGCGTTTGGCCATATATTGACAATAGACGAGATAGAGCACGCCCATAACGATGCCGGGGCAGGGAATGAAATAAAAATAGATAGTTCCCCAGGGATTGACGAGGATAGAGGTGAAGAGAACAGCTGAGACGGCTCCTGATGCTCCGATGGAGGTATAGTAAGGGTCATTACGTTTCTTGAAATAGTCATAAATGGAAGCGACTATGATGCCGCCCAGATAGAGGCCCAAAAAGGGGAGCACAGGCATTATTCTCTCGCTGAAAAAATCTTCGACATATATTCCGAAGGAGAAGAATACCAGCATATTGAGGATTAAGTGTCCGTAGTTGGCGTGCACAAATCCGTGAGTTATGAATCTGTACCACTCTTTGTATCGCTTGATGCGAAAGGGCTTGAACGAGAGGTTGAAAAACCATTTATCATTGCGAAAAGAGATTATCGACACGAGAAATGTGACGATAATGATAGTGAGTGTGACGATTTTCATAGAAAGGAGTATAGTGTGTGTCTAATCTCTTTTTTTGTAACTCAGGATGGCCCAGGTGGTGAATACTACGAAGAAGCCAACGAGTGCGTAGAGCTGTGTGGAGACATTTTTCAGGGTGCTTCCTTTGAGGTATATGGAGCGCATCGCTTCGGTGTAGTATGTCAGGGGACTCATACGGGCTATTCCCTGTGCCCAATATGGCATGCTGCTTATGGGGGTGAATAGTCCGCTGATAAGAAGCATGATGATGATAAAGAAAAATATCAGGAACATGGCTTGCTGGAGATTGTCTGAATAGTTGGAAATGATAAGACCAAGTCCGGAAACTGCTAAGATGTAGATAATGGTCACAAGATAGAGGGCAAACACATTGCCGACAGGTGAAAGTCTGAACACAAGCAGTGCTACGGCCATCGAGATAGAGAAGATGACAATCCCCATTATCCAGTATGGTATCAGTTTGGCAGCAATAAATGAAGTTTTGGGAATAGGGGTGACATTGATTTGTTCTATAGTGCCGGCCTCTTTCTCTCCCACGATATTCATGGACGGGATAAATCCGCACAAGATAGTTATCAGAAGTACCATAAGAGCCGGAATCATCGGTATCTTATAGTCCATAGTGGGGTTGAATTTGTAATAAGGGTCTATTGTTATTCCGCCAAGACTACTGAGTATCAAGGCATTATCCTCAAGAGACAGGTCGTTGGCGAAGTCATTGATGATGCCTGTAAGGTAAGAAGACCCCATATTGGCTTTGGTGGGATTGATGGAGTTGGCCAAAAGGAGGATAGTCGATGTGCTTTCACGCATTATCTCATTCTCAAAATTATTGGGAATTTCCACTATTATGTCGGCTACGCCATATTCGATACTTTTCATAGCCTCTTCATGGTTGAAGGAGACATCAGTAATATCGAAATATGAAGTAGAAGAGATCTTCTCTATAAGTTTTCGCGAAGTCACTGAATGGTCGTTGTCGATGATAGACAGATTGACACTCTTAATCTCCATCGTGGTGGCAAAAGGGAATACGAGCATTACCAGAAGAGGCATCACAACCATCAGTTTGGGAATGAACGGATTCCTAAACAGCTGCTTGAATTCTTTCTCTATGAGGTATTTAATCATAATCTATCTTTAAAATTGATGAGACTGGTAGAGATAAATAATGCTGCAAATCCTAACAAGATGAGGACCTGATTGAGGCAGTACTTGATACCCAACCCCTGTATCATAATGGCTCGGACACATTCCACATACCATTTGGCAGGTACCGTGTATGAAAAATACTGTAGTGCCAAAGGCATGCTTTCGATGGGGAACAACATCCCGGAAAGGAGCATAGTGGGGAGCATCAGGACCACTCCGGAGATAATAATAGCCACTTCCTGCGTCTTGACAATGGTGGAGATGAGAATGCCAAGTGACAAAGAAACAATGATAAATAGCACCGACACTGCAAGCAGCCATGCAAGACTGCCCGACACAGGGACTTTCAGCAGATAGACGGAGAGGAGTATCACAGTGGCGAGGTTGATGGAAGAGACCACGAGGTATGGAATGGTTTTGGCCAAAATAAGCAATAGCGGCTTCACCGGCGATACCAGAAGAACTTCCATCGTACCACGTTGTTTCTCACGTACTATCGAAATGGAGGTCATCATGGCGCAGATGAGCATCAGAATCATTCCCATAACCCCCGGAACAAAATTGAATGCACTCTTGCTCTGTGGGTTATAAAGCATCTTGGTGGAAGTGTTGATGCGGATGGGAGCTACTGAAGATTGCTGTCTGCTGGCATTTTCCAGCATCTTATTTTGTGCCATTTCCTGTTGAAAAGAGGAGACGATATTGGAGATGTAGAACACACCCATGGTGGCTACGTGCGTATTGGAGCCGTCTGCTATCACTTGAATGGAAGCATTTCCTTCGTGTAGGATATTGTAGTAAAATCCATCTTCAAATACCATCACGATATCGGCACTATTGTCGATAAGCACTTCGTTGATATCTTCCTTGTTGGTAAGCATTTGACAGATGGTAAAATAGGAACTTGCATCTATCTGTCTGATGATTCTCTGAGTAGCTGCGTCGATAGAGGGGTCATAGACTGCTACTTTTACATCTTTGATTTCGGTGGAGAGGGCGAAGCCGAAAAGCATAATCTCCACTACAGGCATCACCAGAAGTATTAAAAGAGTCCTTTTGTCACGAAGAATGTGGCAAAACTCCTTAGATACGAATGACAAAAACCTTTTCATACTTGGCGATTATACTATTGGCAATATACTTTTATCGATATATCCTGTTAATTATATTGTTACTCTTTTGGCACCACGGGCGAGCAGATGGAAAATGTCGTCTATCTTGTCGGCATTGAATTGCTCTTTGAGCAGATTGGGAGTGTTCATGGCCTCTATCCTTCCATCCACCATTATCGAGACTCTGTGACAATACTCAGCTTCATCCATATAGTGAGTGGTGACAAACACAGTAATACCTTTTTCCGAGGCATCGTATATCATCTCCCAAAACTCTCTGCGTGTAGAGGGGTCCACACCTCCTGTGGGCTCATCGAGGAAAACAATTTTGGGATCGTGGAGAATGGCGACAGAAAAAGCCAATTTCTGCTTCCATCCCAGAGGGAGAGAGCCTACAAGTCTGTTGCGCTGATGGGTAAGGTCCAATTTCTCAAGAAGGATAGAAGTCTTATCTGCTATTTGAGCATCGTTCAAGCCGTAAATGCCACCAAAGAGTCGTATGTTTTCCCACACCTTGAGGTCGTCATAAAGGGAAAACTTCTGGCTCATATAGCCAATCTCTTTTTTAATCTTCTTGAATTCTGTCCTGACGTCGTATCCTGCCACTGATGCTGCTCCTGAAGAGATTTTGCTCAATCCGCAAAGCATTTTCATAGCAGTAGTCTTACCGGCACCGTTGGCACCGAGAAATCCGAAAATCTCTCCAGCATCCACAGAGAACGAAATATGATCCACAGCAGTGAAATTGCCAAAGCATTTGGTCAAATTCTCTGTCTTGATCACTTCGTTTTCCTGTAAAACGAGCTTCTTTTCCGCTACAAAAATATTACGCATATCTACAAACGCTATCCATTTCTAAAAATGTTGCACATATCTAAAAATGTTATGCATCTCTATCCAATAACATATAACAATCTTCCACATTGGCCCGAATCTCTTTGATGTCGAGATTGTTGTATCCCATCTCTGTGAGATAAGTACGCAGCCTCTCCACCTCTTCCCATGAATTCTCTTTCATCACGACGTGATGTTCGTCACCGAATGCGAAACAACTATAGACACTTTCAAAGGAACGAATTGACCTTAAAAGAGCAGGCATATTGTCTCCTTTTATGGAAAGAATGAGTTTATCGAATTTGGCGACAAGATTGGCAGGGGAGTCTGTATCCATAAAAAGACCCTCTTTGATGAGAGCAATACGGTCGCAAATAGTCGCCTCATCCATATATGGGGTAGACACGACGATGCCAAGTCCCTGTTCTTTGAGTTTCTTCAGCATCCCCCAAAATTCCTTGCGGGACACAGGGTCTACCCCTGTGGTAGGTTCATCCAAAAAAAGAACTTTTGGTCTGTGAATCAGGGCGCAGGAGAGTGCAAGCTTCTGCTTCATACCGCCCGATAAAGCTCCTGCCCTTCTTTTCTTGAAAGGCTCAAGTTGAGAATAAATATCTTTTACCAAATCGTAATTTTCATGAAGAGTGGTGCCGAAGAGGGTAGCGAAGAAATTGATATTTTCCTCTACACTCAAGTCTTGATACAGAGAAAATGTACCGGGCATATAGCCTACAATGTTCCTGATTTTTTTGTATTGTTTGACCACATCATATACATCCACCATCGCGCTCCCACTATCCGGAAGTATCAGAGTGGTCATAATTCTGAAAAAAGTGGTTTTCCCTGCTCCGTCCGGCCCTATGATACCAAATATCTCACCATAGTCCACATCGAGAGATATTCCCGACAGGGCAACGTTCTTGCCGTAACTTTTGGTGAGATTATCTGCTTTGACGGCCGACATAATGGAACAATTAGAAAATGATATCTCCGTACATTCCTATCTTCACAAATCCGTCATTTTTGAACGAAATCTTGATGGCATATACAAGGTTGGCCCTTTCATCGCGTGTCTGGATGGTCTTGGGAGTAAATTCGGACTGGTCCGAAATCCATGTAACTTCTCCCTCATATTCCACTCTTCCTTTATCTCCGGAATCTGCAAAGATTCTGACTTTCTGTCCCAATTTGATGGCAGTGAGCTGGCCTGCAGTGATATATGCACGCAATCTCATATTTTCTATGTCTGCGACTTTGAAAATAGGTTTGCCTATCGCTGTGAGTTCGCCCTGTTCTGCATATTTGGCGAGCACAGTGCCGTTGATGGGGGATGAGATTTTGCATCTTTTGAGTTGTTCATCCACTTGTGCTACCTGAGTCTTGAGAGAGGCGACTTCAGCTTCGACTGCGTTGTTGTTTTGAGTGATATTGGACTCCATAGCATCAAGTTGCTTCTTGAGAATGGCAATGGAGGAGTTGATATCGTCGAGCTGTTTGGTGTTGCCGGCCATGGCAGCGATAAGGTTCTTGATTCTTTCGCGTTCTTTCTTTTGAGTGGCAATCTGTTCTCTAAGATACCCCGTCTGCATATTCATGTCTTGTCTCTTACTCATTGCTGCATTGATGCCTGCATTGAGCTGGTCCTTCTGAAGACAAAGCTGGATAGTGTCTACAAGTCCATATACTACATTTTGCTGCACATAGCCCCCTTCGTTGAGATTGAGTGAGATGATTTTGCCGTTGGCTTCTGATGACACTACTACTTCAGTCGCTTCAAATGTGCCGGAGGCGTCAAATTTGGAATCTTTGCCCGAGCAGGATGCTAACACCAAAAGGGTGGAAGCAATGATAGCTATCTTTCTATTCATAATTATTTTTAATGGTCTTGAGTTCGTAAATCGATTTGATAAGTTCTATTTCGTGGACAATCTTTGCCTGTTTTGCAATTTCTTCTTTGTTAATCTCCATAATGAGGTCGGAGGCTGACATAGTGCCGTTGACTACTTCGTTTTCGGCAGCTTTTCTGATTTTCTCCCGCAATCTGATGACATTGTCGTCATCAGCCATAATGCTGAAGTATTTCTGAATCTCAGCCAATTGCCCCTCTGTCTGAAGGTTGGTGTTGAAGAGAAAAGCATCTTTGCCCATATCCACCTGCTGTTTGGAAGAACTGATAATCTTTTTGCCATAATTAAGACTGTAAAGCTTGGAGATATTCCAAACGAGTTGTACACCACCATAAGCAAAAAGGTCAAAATTGTTGCTCATGAAATTGAGCCCAGGGCGGCCATAGGCCCCCTTTATAAATAGGCTTATGGATGGAAGACCTCCTGCAGTCCAGTAGTCCCATTGTGTGTCAATCTCTTTTTTGCGGGCATCGAACAGTCGGAGTTCGGGACGTTTGTTCTCACTGAGAATGAGTTTGGAAATAAGTTCCGGATTTTTGACAGCTTCGGGCACTGGTTTTATAAATTCTGTCGAGTCATTGACTTCTTCTCCAATCATGATGGTGAGCATCCTCAAATATGCCTTGCGAAGTGTTTCCATCTGGGCTTTTTTCTGCCTTGTGCTGATTTCCTCCACTTCGATGACATCAAGGTCGGATTGATTGGCCACACCCAATTCTATACAATTGACTATCTTTTGGTTGTTGGTATGAAGATTCTCGAGAAGAAGATTGGTCTGATTGATTTGCTCTCCGAGGAGCAAGATTCCGAAATATAAGTTATTGACTCTGTCTCGAAGTTGATACATATCTACTTCGTACTCTTCTTTGGTAATTTCAGACTTGGCCTTAATGTTCTTGCGCTGTGCGTAGATAGACCCACCATCCCAGATTACTTGGGAAAGTTCGAGAGCTATCTGATACTGGTCCTTGCTAAAGACAGGCAGGTCAATCCCAGGTATTTCGAATGGAAATTCAAGAGCCTTTGTCTGATATGTGGCCTTGCCTGTTATGGAAATCTGAGGGAGATACATCATATAGGCATTCTTCATAGTGTACTCCTCAGTGATGTTAATCATATCATACTGCTTGAGGAGAGGATAATTGCTCCTGGCCATATCATAACATTTCTCGATGGAGAGTTGGGCTCGGGCAGAGAATGAGAGAGAAAGAAATAATATAAAAATTATGGTCTGATGTATTCTGTTCATGGGCGTAGGCTGTTTATCACAGTGTGGATAATATTTTGTTTTCTCTTATTGGCAAATTCTTTTTCATTCTCTTTAGAGACCAGATTCACCCCTTGGAGTACAGGGAGAATAAGGAAATAAGAGACTGTCAAAGATATTATATTAAGTGTAATATCAAGTGCTGTAGTGCGACAAATGTGACCTTGTGCAATCTCTCTTTTGACAGAAATGTCAAATTTGTCGAAGACATTGCCGCACGAATTGATAATCTTGTCTTTCATTGAATCGACCTGCGATGGATTGGTCAGAAGCTCGTTGATGAGCATAAAAGGCAATTTGGGATTATCTGCCATCATATCGAAGAGGATGGAGAGCATTTGCTCGATATTCTCTATAAAATCCTTCTTTTCATCTTGTTCCTCGGTGAAAGGCTGAATGAAAAGCAAAAGTTTGTTTTCGAAAATCTGTTGAAACAGATTCTCTTTGGTGCGGTAATAGTAGTGTACCAGAGCCTGGTTGCATCCCGCTTCCTTAGCTATCTCGGTGGTGCTGGTAAGAGCGAAACCTTTATCGAGGAAAAGCTTCTCTGCACACTCCAAAATACGCTGCTCCATACTGTCGTCGTTTTCTTTCATTTCGAGGCGATTAAGCTACTTATTAAACGAGTCTATTAAACTACCCTATTTAATAGGTTTATTAACACAAAATTAATACCATAATCTTAATCTCCAAAAAAAAAGAGATGTTCTCTTAATTTTGTTTGATAAAAAGAGTGTCTGAGGCCTCTGCATGATGAGAGAATGATGTGAAAATGACAAAGTGGTCATAGGAAGAAGATGTGGTATTGACAGGTACGTTGACATTTACTGAGTAAGTCCCGGCAGCGGCATAGGAGGGGGAAATATCTGATATCAAATCACTCACTTGGGAGCCCCATTTGTAATTGGAAGTGACCTTTACCGTGACTACTCCGCCTTCTTTAGCGACAGTGGCATGGTCGGGTTCTATGCTGATAGTCGGGTCAGGCTCGCCTTTCTGTCGAATGGCAAGATGGACGGTGTCGCTTATTTCGCTATTGTAGCATACAAAGGAGACATTATGAGAGATGTCATCAATGCCTGTGTTTTCGGGAATGGCAATGGTAATGATACGTGCAGTATCTGCTCCGGTGCCTGCCGATGGACGCACTTTTATCACTCCACAGTCCACAGCCGACCATGTAAAATTGGAGACAAGGGAGATGGATACGGTGTCAACTGTATGGGGTGCCGATATGGATGATGGCGAGATGGAAATAGATGGGGAATCAAAGGTCTGAGTGATGGTATAATCAGCTTGAGCCACTTTGGAATAGTTGTACGAGGAGAAGGTGACTATCATATTTTTGGTGACGCCGTCTTTATTGCGGTCGACGACCACTATGGCTGGAATATCTTTGGATCCGGAAGATGGGGTGATAGTGATGGTGGGGCTGGTGGTGGCTGCCGACCAATTGTAGTTGGAAGTGACGATGACAGTATCAGTAATGCCTTTGTAATCGCAATTGACATGACTATGGTCTATGCTGATATATGGGTCAGGATGTTTACAGGAAGTTGTAACACCTAAACATAGAGCCAAGAGGAAAAGTAATGAAGCATATTTCATATCCGTGCAAATATCACAATAAATTTTGAATATAATCATCGATTACCTTCGGAAAATATTTTTGTTCCAGAATGTGAATTTTGGCTGCCAAGGTCTCGGGAGTATCATCTGGAGTGATGGTGCAGGTGGCATTGAATAAAATATCTCCGTGGTCATACAGACTATCCACCAGGTGGATGGTAATGCCCGATTCCTTCTCACGAGCAGCTATCACTGCCTCGTGCACTTTTTCTCCATACATCCCTTTTCCGCAGTATTTTGGAATCAGTGCGGGGTGAATATTGATAATGCGCTGCGGATAAAGTTCTATGATGGATGAAGGAATTTTGAGCAGGAAACCGGCCAAAATGATTATATCTGTGTGATATGAATCCAAGACAGATGTAACATTCTTCCAATCAGGGTGATAATGGTCAAATACAGTGTATGGAACATTCATTCGTTGAGCACGATGGAGGACGAAAGCATCTTTTCGGTCAGAAAGAACAAGCACAACTTTTGCAAGCTTTGAATTACTGAAATATTGGATGATATTTTCAGCATTAGTTCCTGAACCTGAAGCGAATATTGAGATGTTTGTCATATTTTCGGCTTAATGTGAGATGCCCCCTCTGTCAAGCACAAATTTCAAGTTAAATTTTATTAATCCAAAAAAAATATCTTAATTTGCGGACTTAATTCGTCATTAATTTATTAACTAAAATTTTAGACCATGGCAGATATTGCATCAAAAGTCAAAGCAATCATCGTTGATAAGCTCGGAGTGGATGAAAGTGAAGTTACACCTACCGCAAGTTTTACTAATGATTTAGGTGCTGATTCTCTTGACACAGTGGAACTCATTATGGAATTTGAAAAAGCTTTTAATATCACTATTCCCGACGACGCAGCAGAAAAAATCTCTACAGTAGGAGATGCTGTCTCTTATATCGAACAAAAAATAAGCTAATTGTTACTCAATGGACTTGAAGAGAGTTGTTGTTACAGGTATTGGAACAATTAACCCTTTGGGCAAGAGTGTAGAAGAGTTCTTTTGCAACTTAGACAATGGGGTTAGTGGAGCTTCCCTGATAACTCTTTTTGATACTACTCTTTTCAAGACCAAATTTGCTTGCGAAGTTAAAGACTTCAAACCTGAGGATGTTGGCATAGACCGCAAAGAGGCCAGAAGGCTTGATAGATTCTCGCAGTTTGCACTTGCAGCTGCAGATCAGGCGGTAATCGACAGCAAACTCGATCTTTCCAAAGAGAATCTCGACCGCATAGGTGTGATTCTCGGTTCCGGAATAGGTGGTATAGAAAGTCTCAGTAATGAAATGATGGACTATTGCGAAGGGGATAAAACTCCTCGTTTTAGTCCTTTTCTTATTACCAGGATGATTCCCGATATCGCTCCCGGTTTTATCTCTATCCGTTATGGGTTTGCAGGCCCCAATTATACTACCACTTCTGCCTGTGCGTCCTCTTCACATGCTATGTCCGATGCGCTCAATCTCATAGAGATGGGCAAGGCGGATATCATAGTGACAGGTGGTGCAGAGGCTTGTATTTCCATTCCTGCAATGGGCGGATTCAATTCTGCTCAGGCTCTCTCGACTAATAATGAGCATTATAAATCAGCTTCCAAGCCTTTCGATAAAAATCGAGACGGATTTGTGATGGGCGAAGGTTCCGGTATCCTCATTTTTGAAGAATTGGAACACGCCAAAGCAAGGGGTGCCAAGATTTATGCAGAAATCTGCGGATCTGCGGCTACAGCTGACGCATACCATATTACGGCCCCTCATCCCGAAGGAAGAGGTGCGGTGATGGTGATGAAGTTGGCTCTTCAAGATGCTCATATTCCGATGGAAGCAGTGGACTACATCAATGTTCACGGCACAGCCACCCCATTGGGCGATATATCAGAACTGAAAGCCGTTAAGGAGGTTTTCGGAGAGCATGCTTATGAGCTCAATATCAGCTCCACCAAATCAATGCACGGACATCTTCTCGGAGCCGCAGGTGCGGTAGAAGCTCTTGCCTGCATTCACGCTATCAATTCTTCCATCATTCCTCCCACTATCAATTTTGAGGAGGAGGACCCTGAAATAGATTACCGTCTCAATCTTACTTTAAACAAAGCACAGAAAAGAGAGGTGAATGTAGCTATCAGCAACACATTCGGTTTCGGAGGTCACAATTCCTGTCTTGTCTTCAGGAAATTTAATAATTAATCAGAGAGTAGGTGAGTACCAGCGTCGGCTTAGGTCTGCCTGCCACACTCGGATCAGGTCCGTTGAGGATGACTCTGTTGTAGTTGTTCGTATCGAAATAATAGTACGAATTGTTGGAACTGTCTGAATAAAGATAGAGAGGGGTTATCCACAAGTCCCATGATTCTGACACCTCTCTGTCTTCCATGCTGACCAAATCTTGTATGTAAGAGGTAATATCGCACACATATTTCTGCAAAGATGTATTGATGGCACCGGGGGAAGAGACGGCATAAGCATCGGTAACAGGAGTGTAGAAACGCATGGTGTCCTTGGCTGAGAAATCTGCAGTGCAGGGATAGATGGACCCCGGACGTTCTTTATTGAATAGTTTGAAATCATCCGGCATAGTGTAGGGGAGTTCGAGATATGCTCTTGAGACGATGACAGCGTTGTGATCGTAGCTGGTGGTGTCTATCCATTTATTGAGCAAATTTTTGAGCTCTACCGCTGAAATATGAGGCTTTACCCCTGCAAGGCCATCCAGATAGAGAGTATCTTTGGGATGGCTGTTTTCAAGGTGTTTCGAACCGACATTGTACTGATTGAGACAAAATATGTAACCGAAGAGGAAAGTCTCAGTGGTGTCTTTTAGGACAAAATCTCTTTCAGGGTCGGTGAGATAATAATCGAGATAGATGATGGAGGATGAGAGAGACATATAATTCAGTCTTCCTCCATCTTGCATATTCTCAGGAGGGTCAATAGTGACATAAAGTCCTTTGATTCTTTCAAGGAACAGACCCATATCTGCAAATTCGGAAGCGGTGGTACTTAAAAGTTCATTGCCAAACTCTTTTGATAAATTGACTTTGATGGTCGATTTGCCATATAAAGTGGGAGAACCTACGCTGACAGGTATCGGTTCGAAATCGGAGGCTTTGATGGAATTATTGAAACCTCTGGTCGAATCGAGGTCTGATTTCAATTTGTATATATTGACATTTTGTGGAATACCCTCCTGAGAGTTATCGAAATAGATGATGGAGTCGACGACCATCGTGAGATAAACATCTTTCAAGATGGGATTTATACCAAAATAGGTAGAATCGGAAAGTGGAACGATAATGGATGCTGAACTGAATTCCTTGTCACCATAGATGGGGTCTGACAGATAACCGATTAGCATATTTTTATTGGATATGCCCTGGATGGTGTCATTGGCCTTATTGTCGATGGGAAGATTATCGAAAGAGACAGTCTTGACTCTTAAGAAGTAATCATTAGACAGAAACTGTTCTCCGAGCGATTTATCATTCTCGACGCAGGAAGATAATAGAAAAGAGAGAGGCAACAACAGAAGGAAAGAGAATTTTCTAATTGACATTCGATTTGATGATTTGGTCGTAGAAACTATTGTATTTCTGTATGTAGTTGGTGCCCGGATAATCTATCTTGACATACTTGAGTACAGGCAACTTTTGTTTTTCAATATATGCCGTAAGCTCGGAATCAAGTTCTTTGGTGCTGGGGATAATACCATCCGCATACTGAATGGCAAGTTTAGCAAGATTTGTGCCATTGGGAGTAGAGAGCAGTTCGACATCTTTGGAACGTATACCATGCATAGTTATCTTGCTCTTCATATCCTGACTGAATGAAGCATCTAAGTAATCGTTGTTGAGGGAGAGAATCACTTTGCTTTTAGCGAAAATGGGATCGTCTTTGTAGGCCTTTTTAAGGTAGAGGGGGAGAAGATAAGAAATCCATCCCTGGCAATGAATGATATCAGGGCTCCATCTCAGTTTCTTGACAGTCTCCAAAATGCCTCTGGCAAAGAATGCTGCTCTCTCGTCGTTGTCTGGAAAGAAAACCCCCTTGGCATCATTGAAAATAAATTTTCTATGGAAGTAATCTTCATTATCAATAAAATAAACCTGCATTCTGGCAGAGGAGATGGAAGAGACTTTGATAACCAGTGGACGATCGATGTTGTTGATGACGATATTCATACCGGAGAGACGTATCACTTCGTGAAGCTGATTCCTTCTCTCATTAACGCATCCGTACCTCGGCATAAAGGACCTTATTTCTTTGCCACTCTCCTGTATCCCCTGAGGAAGGAAACGTCCGACTATGGAGGTCTCAGTCTCTTCCAGATATGGGAATATTGCGGAGCTGACGAATAAAACTTTTTTGGGTTCTTTCATTTGTTTTGGGATTGGATACAATATTTTTACAAAGGTAAGAAAAATTTTCAAGATAATTTTCTTTACTTATCTTTGAAGTTCGTATCACTCTATGTGAAATGGCTAAAAAAGATAACAACATCCTATATCGCAGACTGGTCAGATCCTATCTTTCATCTGTGATCAGTATCAGCCTTGTTCTTTTTCTGGTGGGCATAGCGGGTTTGCTACTTGTGAACGCCAGGTCTGTATCCAATTATTTTAAGGAGAATATCAAAGTATCCGCCATCTTGAAAGTGGAAGTCAGTGATACTGAGGCTGCTAATTTGGCCACCACGATAGGAAGGTATGACTATGTGAAGAAAGTTGACATCATCTCGAGAGAGCAGGGGGTGAATGAGATGAAAGCCCTTCTCGGAGAAGATTTTCTGAGTGTTTTCGAGTCCAACCCCATACCTATCTCTTTGGAACTTCAGCTCAATGCAGGGTATGTCTCACGTGACAGTATAGCCAATATCGAAAAACGCCTCGAAAAACTTCCTTTGGTAGAAGATGTAGTATATCAGGAGTCTTTGATAGATATGCTTAATGCCAACATGAGAATGATAGCAGTGGTGATGGCTGTGTTCATAGCACTTTTGCTATTTATCTCGTTTGTTCTAATAAACAACACCGTTCGCCTCAATGTCTATTCCAAGAGATTTACCATTCATACCATGAGGCTTGTGGGAGCGACCAAAGGTTTTATTGAGAAACCTTTTGTAGGGCAGGCTTTCTTTCAGGGATTGATAGCAGGATTGATAGCTGTTCTTTATGTCCTTGCTCTTCTATATGCCATTCGCAATGAATTCAATCAACTTTTTATGATATTTGATTACAAGATGCTTGCATACGATTTGGCAGCTGTGATAGCGGTAGGAGTCCTCATCTGTATGTTCTCTACCTGGATGGTCGTAAGAAAGCTGATTTCCCTTACAAGTGATGAATTATATTATTAGTGTCAATATGGAAAAATTTGCAATTCCCAAACAAAACATCCTTTACATCATCATCGGACTTGGTGTGATGGTGCTCGGTTACATTTTAATGACCGGTGGCGGTTCCACCGACCCGGATGTCTTCAGTTACAAGATATTCAGTCCACGGAGGATAATAGTGGCTCCGATTCTCATTTTATTGGGTTGCGGCATAGAAATTTTTGCAATTATGTGCAGGAAGCCTATCCATCAGTTGTTTAAGAAGAAAAGCGAGAAATAGAAATGGACGAGATTCAGGCGATAATTTTGGGTCTGGTGCAGGGACTTACCGAGTTTCTCCCTGTCAGCAGCAGCGGTCACCTTGCCATAGTGAAGGAGTTATTTGGAATAGAGACAGAAAACCTAAGTTTCGAAGTGGCGGTGCACGCAGCTACTGTCTTGAGCACCATCGTTGCTTTCAGAAAAGAAATATGGAAATTATTGTGTGGTCTTTTTAAATTTAAATACAATTCAGAGACGCAGTATATCTGCAAGATACTGGTTTCTATGATTCCCGTCCTGATAGTAGGGGTGTTTTTAAAGGACTATGTCACTGATTTCTTCGGCTCAGGTCTTATCCTGGTAGGCTCTATGCTTCTTCTTACAGCAGTCCTGTTGTTCATAGGAGAATGGCTTTCCAATCGCCAGGTCCGTAAAAATGCAGCTTCAGGAGTGGAGGTCGGCAGGGAAGTTGGCTACAAAGAGGCAGCCATCATAGGACTTGCGCAGTCGGTAGCAGTGCTTCCGGGTCTCTCACGCTCCGGCACCACTATCTCCACAGGACTTATGTGTGGAGTGAAGAAAAGTGCCATTACCCAATTTTCATTTTTGATGGTTCTTATTCCGATTCTCGGAGAGGCGTTCCTCGAAGTGGTAGGTGGAGATTTTTCATTTGCACAGTCGGGTATTTCGGGGCTTTCTCTCACTCTCGGATTTCTTACCGCATTTGTCTCCGGGTACATTGCCTGCAGATGGATGATTAGAATTGTCAGAAAAGCAAAACTTATCTATTTTTCAATATATTGCGCCGTCATAGGGATTTTGACCATCGTGTTAACTATTTGGTAATGTTATGACTGAGACAGGTAACCTCTATTATTTTCTGGCTGATGTCCACCTCGGTATAGGAGTTGGCGATAAAAAGGCTCTTGAGGAACGTTTTGTCTCTTTTTTAAAGGCGTTGCCGTCCAATACCAAAGCACTATATCTGTTAGGTGATATTTTCGATTTCTGGTATGAATACAAATATGTAATACCGCGGGGGCATACACGGGCTCTCGGACAATTGGCGGAACTTGTAGACAGAGGTGTCGAGGTCTATTTTTTCGAGGGCAATCACGATTGCTGGGCATATAATTATTTTCAGGATGAGATAGGTATGAAAGTGCTGCGTCAGCCATACGTGGTGGAGATAGAAGGAAAGACATTCTGTCTCGGTCACGGAGATGGTCTTGGTACCACTTCATCAGGTTTCAGATTTATCAGATGGGTATTTCACAGTCGCTGGGCACAGGTGCTTTTCAGTTCACTTCACCCTCGCTGGGGATTTGAGTTGGGTTATAGCTGGTCCCGGCAGTCCCGTTTAGCCAAATCTGCTTCCGGAAAGGATTATGTTTTCAAAGGAATAGAAGACCCTATAGTCCGTTTTGCAAACGATTTTGGGAGCACTCATCATGTTGATTACTACATATTTGGTCATTTCCATACGCCCAATTCCATCGATGTTCCTTCAGGAGGACATCTGTATATACTCGGAGATTGGATTCATCACCCCGACTATCTGGTTTATTCACCATCACAAGAAGAACTCACATTTCAGAACATTTTATAATTCTCTTATGAAACATATTTTTTCCATTTTTATTTTTTTGCTCGCTTTCTGCTTTTCCATAAAAGCACAAGTTATAGAGATGGTCTCAGTAAAAGGGGGCCTATTCTCTATGGGTAATACTATCACTCAAGTAGTCAATGTGGAAGATGACGAACTTCCAGTTCACGATGTCTTCCTGGATGATTATCAGATAGGACGTTATGAGGTCACTCAGAAAGAATGGGAAGAAGTGATGGACTCCAATCCGAGTGTATTCAAAGGGGAATATCTTCCTGTGGACAATGTCAGCTGGGACGATATTCAGGTGTTTATTACCAAGCTCAATAAGAAAACGGGGAAGAAATACAGACTTCCCACTGAGGCAGAGTGGGAATATGCTGCAAGAGGTGGAGTTAACAG
>CAYMAX010000023.1:0-5986 GCA_964388595.1 uncultured Muribaculaceae bacterium | reverse complement strand
AGTTCTGAATATTGCCGTGTCTCCAACAGGTTTTATGCCTTCCATTCCAATAAAAAATCGTGTTACGGGTTCAGGCTTGCCCTCTAAGGGTCAATATTGAGGATAGTCGCATTTGGCTCTTTGTACCGGTTGAGGAGGACGACGACCGAATATTGAGGCGTAAAAATAATTGAATTCCCCTTTCTGATAGATTTGCACCAATTCTTCTGTCTGCTTGTCGTCATTGAAGCGGTCATAAGGTTTTTTCATATCTGAATCGAAAATTTTGGCTATTGCCTGCCAAAAGCCTGCAGCTGCTCTCCCTTTGAAGTTGCGAACGATGTAATAGGAAGTAAGTCCTGTCTCTCTGTCGATAAGCCGCAGAAGGAGTCTTCCCTGAGAGTAAGTGAGGTCTCTGAGAGGCTTCTCGAAAGTATCGAAAAGGTCATCTTGAAACTTATTGATATATCTTTCACGTTCGCGTTTTGAAAGATTATGCGTTTCGAGATAATCATTGGCTTCCCCCACTTTCTCTTTGGCCAGAAGTGCATAGGGGTATGTTTTTGCAAAATTGTGGACCAGACGGTAATATTGTCTCCATTGTTTTCCTTTTTTCCCCTTTGGAGGCTTGGAGAATTTGTATGCAGGAGGCAAATCGTCGATATATGTGGTATCTTTCCCTTCGATGATATACCTCATAACAGACCCATGTTCTTCATCTTGTGACTTGGCGCAAAGAGAGATAAGAGATAATAAATAGAGGAAAATAACCCTTTTCATGGAGGCAAAGATATAAAAGAAAGAAAACTTTTTTACATTTGCAGTGAATATGCAGAGATATAGTTATATAGTCAATCTTTTTCACAAACCTGGTCGGGGCTTGTTCTGCTGCATTATTAGCTAAATATTCTTCTTTTCTTCCTATTGCAGGCTGCACGTATTGTGTGGTACTGTCTCTGTTTATAATATTAATTCGAATTATTAAAAAGTCAAAAATATGAATGAAAGAATAGCAAGATTACGTGAACGCTCCATCAACACAGAACCTTCTCTAAGCATCGAGAGGGCATTGATAGAGACCGCATTTTATAAAAAAGCAGAAGGGAAATACTCCATTCCCGTCCTTCGTGCGATGAATTTCTACGAACTCTGTCGCAAAAAGAAAATATATATCGGAGATGATGAACTGATAGTGGGAGAGAGGGGACCCAAACCAAAAGCAGTACCCACATTCCCCGAACTGACCTGCCACTCGGTGCAAGACTTCAAAGTACTAAGAGATAGAGAATTGCAGCACTACTATATAAGTAGCAGAGATATTGACAGATATCAGAAAGAAGTGATTCCGTTTTGGAAGGGCAGGACACAGAGAGAGAGGATTTTTAATCATGTTCCCTCCTCATGGAAGCTCCTTTACGAATCGGGGCTTTTTACAGAATTTATGGAACAACGTGCCCCCGGACATACAGCACTTGATGGCACGATGTACCGGATGGGACTGAATGATTTCAAAAAGCAAATAAGTCAGGAACTCGACAAGATTGATTTTCTCAACGACCCCGAAGCGACTGACCGTCAGCAGGAACTTCAAGCGATGTCTATCTCTTGTGATGCACTCATCCTATTGGGTGAACGTCATTCGTTGGAGGCTGAAAGGCAGATTAAAAAACTTGAGTCCGAAATCCAATCGAAGAAATCTAAAAATATTGAAGACTCCCGTCGTCGTATAAAGGAGCTCAAAGAGATAGCAGCAGTGTGTCGCAGAGTCCCTGCCAATGCTCCTCAGACTTTTCGTGAAGCTATCCAGATGTATTGGTTTTGTCACCTGGGGACCATACTCGAGCTCAATGGTTGGGATGCCATGAATCCTGGGCATTTTGACCAGCACCTTGCGCCATTTTATGAGAAAGAAATAGCTGCCGGCACCCTCACCCGTGAGCAAGCCAAAGAGTACATCTCCTGTTTCTGGATAAAGGTCAATAATCACCCAGCACCTCCCAAAGTAGGTATTACTGCCAAAGAGAGTGGCACATACAATGATTTTACCAATATCAATCTGGCCGGCGTAAAGAGAGACGGAAGCAGCGGAGAGAATGAAGTGTCCTATATTATTCTGGAAGTGTTGGGAGAACTTCACATTCTGCAGCCGGGGTGTTCGGTGCATATCAGCGAGAAGACCTCGGATAAGTTTCTGGAGACTGCCTGCAAGACTATCAGATTGGGATACGGCTATCCGTCAGTATTCAACCCGGATGTTTATGTCAAAGAACTCGTGCGTCAGGGGAAATCACTTGAAGATGCCAGAGAGGGGGGATGCAGCGGATGTATCGAAGTGGGAGCATTTGGCAAAGAGGCCTATCTGCTCACAGGTTATCTCAATGTCCCCAAGATTCTCGAAGTCACCCTCAACGATGGGAAAGACCCCGTGAATGGCAAACAAGTCAGCATTCACACCGGAGACCCGCGCACTTTCAAGACATTTGAAGAACTCTACAGCGCATTTCTAAAACAATTGAATTACATCGTTCTTCAGAAGATAATGGTCAATAATTATATTGACAGGATGTTTTCCAAATATGCACCTGCCACCTTCCTTTCGGTACTTATAGAGGACTGCATAAAGAGAGGACGCGATTATTATGACGGAGGTCCGCGCTACAACACCAATTACATACAATGTACCGGACTGGGCACAGTGACCGATTCCTTCTCTACTCTCAAAAAGCAAGTCTATGATGAGAAGAGATTTACCATGGACCAACTGCTCGGCATGGTCTCCCACAATTTCCGCGGTCATGAAGTGGAACGCCAATATATTATCAACCACACTCCTTTTTTTGGCAATGATGATTCTTATGCAGACGACATAGCTGTGAGAGTATATAACGACCTGTTTCACTCTATCGATGGCAAACCCAACATCAAAGGTTCCTGCTACCACATGAATATGCTTTCGACCACCTGTCACGTCTATTTTGGCAAGGTGATGGGGGCCACTCCCAATGGAAGACTTGCAACGCGTCCCATCTCTGACGGTACATCTCCTTCTCAAGGCTATGATACTCACGGACCTACATCAGTAGTGAAGTCTCTCGGCAAGCTCAATCAGACCTTGTCAGGCGGCACACTACTCAACCAGCGTTTTATTCCGCAATTACTCCGCAAGGATGCAGATATCACCAAGTTGGGACAACTGATAAGAACTTATTTCCGTCTCGGAGGTCATCATATCCAATTCAACATAGTCGATACCGCCACTCTTCGCGCAGCTCAAAAACGTCCTGAAGATTATCGGGACCTTATGGTGAGAATGGCAGGATACAGCGATTATTTCAATGATATGAATTCCGATTATCAAGAAGAAATCATAGAACGTACCCAGAATGCCTGCTTCTAATAACACTTTAAGTCAGAAACAGCTTTTGCCTGTTTTCGACATCAAACGCTATTCCATCAACGATGGTCCGGGCATTCGTATTACCATTTTCTTCAAAGGATGCCCTCTCCATTGTCCCTGGTGCCACAACCCTGAGGGGATATCGCCTCGTCAGACCAAGATGTACACATTGTCCAAATGTATTGCCTGTCGAAGTTGTATCAAGGCTTGTAAGCACCATGCTCTGAAAGAAGAAAAAGGGAGGGGGATAGTCACAGACACTTCCAAATGCGTCTCTTGCGGAGAGTGCGCTTCGGTTTGTCCTACCAATGCTATGGAGATGGCGCTGAAATACTATTCGCTGCCACAACTTATGGAGGAAATTGAGAAAGAGAGACCCTTCTTCGAATCTTCCGGAGGAGGGGTTACCCTCTGCGGAGGAGAGCCTCTGCTCCAGGGAGAGAAGCTCTTCCCTCTCCTCGAGGAGTGCGGCAAAAGAGGGATTCATAGAGCAGTAGATACTACTCTTTTTGCAGACCCTCAGCTTGTTATGGAGGTGGCACGGCGCTGCGATCTTTTTCTTGTTGACCTGAAAATGATGGATTCTGCGAAGCATCGCGAATATTGCGGAGTGCCGAATGATAGGATTCTTGCAAATATTCGTCTTCTTGCAGAAAATCATATTCCGTTCATTATTCGTATTCCTCTGATAGAGGGGATTAATGCAGATGAAAAAAACATGAGGGATTCAGCCGATTTCTTAAAATCTACAGGAGCTCGTCCACTCGTAGAACTCCTTCCCTATCATGACATTGCCAAGGGTAAACACTCACGCTTGGGTACCATGTACAATCCTCAAAATCTGTCGATGCGCGAACCGACGGCAGAAGAAATGCAATGGTGCAAATCTTGCTTTGATTGGAAGTGAAGATAAAAGCGGTCCAAAAGGACTAAAATGATTTTTCTTTGTTTTTCGTAAGTAATTGAAATTAGTGCATTTAACTTTCAGATTTCTCGGTCGAAAATATTGCAAAAAAAGTAATAAATTATTTGGTAATTAGTTTTTTTGTAATACCTTTGCAACCCGTCTAAAAAGGGTAATTATGCCCAGACGGTTGATAATGAGACACTTATTGATAATCAGTTAACTGTATAAAACAATGTTACAACCAAAGAAAACAAAGTTTAGAAGGCAGCAAAAAGGTAGAATGAAGGGAAAAGCTCACAGAGGAGCAGAACTTTCTTTCGGATCTTTCGGTATCAAAACCATGGAGTCTTGCTGGCTCACAGGTCAGCAGATAGAAGCTGCACGTCAGGCAGTAGTGCGTTATATGAAACGTGAGGGACAAATCTGGATTCGCGTCTTCCCTGACAAACCTTTCACAAGAAAACCCGCTGAAGTACGTCAAGGTAAAGGTAAAGGTAATCCCGAAGGATTTGTTGCACCTATTACCCCGGGACGTATGTTGATCGAAGCCGAAGGAGTGCCCTTGGCAGTTGCCAAAGAAGCTCTTCGCCTTGGAGCACAGAAACTTCCTGTCACTACGAAGTTTGTAGTACGTAGAGATTATGTTGAACAATAATTTAATGGAGAAGACAAATGAAGACAAGTGAAATTCGCGAAATGGCAGAAAAAGATCTGCGCGAGCGTATCGAGACAGAGAAAGCTAATTTGGTGCAGACCAGATTGAATCATATTATCTCCCCATTGGATGATACTTCAAAGATAAAGAAGGCCAAAAAGGATATAGCACGTATGATGACTATTTTGGCAGAAATCGAAAAAACCAAAACTGAAAAGTAGTTTATGGAAAGAAATTTACGCAAAGAAAGGACAGGGGTTGTGGTAAGCAACAAGATGGATAAATCTATCATAGTAGCTGTCAAAAGAAAAGTTAAACACCCCATTTACGGCAAGTTCGTAAACAAGACCACAAAGCTCGTGGCACAAGATGATAAAAACGAGTGCAGCGAGGGAGATAAAGTCCGCATTATGGAGACTCGCCCTTTGAGCAAGACCAAATGCTGGAGATTAGTAGAAATCGTAGAAAAAGTTAAATAGCTATGATACAACAAGAATCACGTTTATTAGTAGCTGACAACAGCGGTGCCAAAGAAGTTCTTTGCATCCGTGTACTTGGAGGTACCCGCCGTCGTTATGCTCAGGTAGGTGACAAAATCGTTGTCGCCGTCAAAACCGCCATCCCCGGTGGAGAAGCCAAAAAGGGATCGGTATCAAAAGCCGTTGTTGTCCGCACCAAGAAAGAAATTCGTCGTCAGGACGGTTCTTATATTCGTTTCGATGATAATGCCTGTGTGCTTCTGAATAGTCAGGATGAAGTCCGCGGTACACGTATCTTCGGCCCGGTAGCCAGAGAACTTCGTGAAAATTTTATGAAGATTGTCTCTTTGGCACCCGAAGTATTATAATATATAAAGGAGTACAGATATGAATAAGAAATTACATATTAAGAAAGGTGACACAGTCTATGTGAATGCCGGGAATGATAAAGGTAAATCCGGAAAAGTTCTCGAGGTTCTCGCAAAGAAAGACCGTGCCATCGTCGAAGGCATCAATATGGGGAGCAAACATACCAAACCCAATTCCAAGAAGCCTCAGGGAGGTATCAT
>CAYMAX010000022.1:6884-23029 GCA_964388595.1 uncultured Muribaculaceae bacterium | reverse complement strand
GATTCTCTCCCCCCGAAGCAGGCAGAAGCTTTCATGGAGTCTAAAGAGAGATTGGAGATGAGCAAGTTTTTAGTCACCATCAAGACTGATATCGCCCTTGATTTTACAGAAAAAGATTTGAGAGTTGATTTCTCGGACACTTCCCGCACTCTCGAACTTTTCTCTAAATATGAATTGAATTCTCTTGTCGCCCTCCTCCCGTCCACCACCGCTACTAATTCTTCTAAGAAAGTTCAGGCTTCCATCCCTCAGCATAGAGCCTCCATATCTGAGATAACAGAAGCCGCCAAAGATCTGTCAATAGCTCTCAAAATCCTCCCCGATGCCTCTAAAATATATATCGCTTGCCGGGATTACATCTTCGAGACTCCCGATTTCATACAAGTAAAGTCACTCCTTGAGGATAATAGAATCAAAAAGACAGGGTACGACATCAAACGTTACATCAACATCCTGAGAGACCGCAACATCTCTCTCAACGGGCCACTGTTTGACATCGAACTTTTGCATTATCTTCTCAACCCCGAGGTCACTCATCACCTTGACATCCTCGCCAAGTCTTATCTTGACATTGACATCGAAAGTGCAGCAGTACCCACTCAGGAAGAACCACAGGTCGAGGAACTCGATCTATTCTCATCACATAGCGCAGCAGATAATAACACATCCTCACCTGTCGACCACTCCCCCAAAGAACGGATAGAGACTCTCATACTTCTGCCTCTGTCTGAGGCGATTCTGAGCAAAGTGTCTCAAGAAACAGGACTTTGGGACCTCTATACGAAGATGGAAATGCCCCTTATCAGGATACTTGCAGATATGGAATATCAGGGATTCAAGATAGATACTCTCAAGCTTGCAGAATATGGAGAAGAGCTGAACAAAGAGCTTTCAGTGATAGAAGAACGTATCAGAAACGAGGCAGGTGACCCGAACCTTAATGTCTCATCTCCCATGCAACTCGGAGTTATCATATTCGACAAATTGCAACTTGATCCTAAAGCCAAGAAAAATGCGAGAGGCAACTACAGCACAGACGAAGAGACATTAGTGGAATTAGCTGACAGACATCCCATTATCAACGATATACTCCTTTTCAGAGAGGTCAAGAAGATGATTTCCACATACATCGAACCTCTCCCTTCTCTCATCTCACCCAAAGACGGTCGCATTCACACTACATTCAATCAGGCACTCACTGCGACTGGCCGGTTGTCATCAGCACGTCCCAATCTTCAAAATATCCCGGTGAGGAGCGAGATGGGTCGGAAAATCAGAGAATCATTCATCCCCTCTTCACCCGATAAAGTGATTATCTCGGCTGACTATTCTCAAATAGAGCTCAGACTGATGGCAGCCATAAGTGCGGACCCCGATATGATAAATGCATTTCGTCACAGCGAAGATATTCATGCCGCCACCGCAGCCAAAATCTTCAAAATACCTATCGAAGAGGTGACGAAGGAACAGCGCAGAAAAGCCAAAGTGGCCAACTTCGGTATCATATATGGTATCTCCTCATTCGGCCTTTCCCAGCGACTGCGTATTCCCAGAAAAGAGTCCAAAGAACTTATTGAAGAATATTTCAGAAGTTACCCGGGAGTACTTGCCTACATGGAGAAGATGAAAAATCAGGCGAGGGAAAAAGGATATGTGGAGACTCTGTTCCACAGGAAGAGATACCTTCCCAATATCTCTTCTAAAAATTACATCGTCAGAAGTGTTGCAGAGCGCAATGCCATCAACGCTCCCATCCAGGGCACTGCTGCAGATATCATCAAACTTGCCATGATACGGGTATCAGACCGGTTTGCAGCTGAAAAGATTAGTGCCAAGATGATACTTCAAGTTCACGACGAGTTGGTATTTGACACCCCTAAAGAGGAAATAGCCAAAGTCAAAACGATAGTTAAAGAGGAGATGGAAGGGGTGATTGACCTCGGCTTCCCTCTCACTGTAGAGTGCAGTGAAGGAGATAACTGGCTGGAAGCACATTAGATATGTAATGAGAAGTAGCAAAAGTCATACTCAGGCACAGGATGATGCGACACTCATCGCACTCTCTCAGGACGGGGACTCCTCTGCCTTCAGTGCCCTTATTTCTCGTTATGAAGGGACTTTGCTTCATTTTATTTCAAAATTTGCCCCTGTTCAGGAAGATGCCGAAGATATTTGTCAGGAGAGCTTCAAACGCGCCTTTCTGGCTCTAAAGCAATATGACTCCCAATATTCTTTCACCACCTGGCTTTTCTCCATCACCCGCAATGTGGCTATAGATCATTTCCGCAAGAGAAACATAGTCTCCTATATCAGTATCGATGACAACGTAGATTTTATCCCAGAAGTCACCGACATCATCCAGTCTCCGGAAGATAATATGATAGGAGACCAGACATATAAGTCTCTCATCGAGCTCATTACCTCTCTTCCCCCTATCTACAGGGACGTAGCACAGTTGAGATATATAAATGAATACGCATACCAGGAAATAGCAGACCAACTGAAGATACCATTGAACACCGTCCGCACCAGACTCAGCAGGGCGAGAGCCATTCTCTCTTCCAAGTTATGACCAATATTATGAAAAGCAGCATTATCACTAAATATTTTCCCACTCTGAGTGAACATCAGAAGCAACAGTTCGAAGAGCTTTTTCCTCTCTATGAAGATTGGAACAGCAAGATTAATGTCATTTCGAGAAAAGATATCGAAGACCTTTACCTGCACCATGTACTCCACTCCCTGTCTATTTACAGATTAATGACTATTCTCCACATGGAAGGCTCTGCACATTCCATTTTAGATGTCGGCACAGGAGGGGGATTCCCCGGGATTCCACTTGCCATCATGATGCCTGACAAACAATTTACTCTGTGCGACTCCATAGGCAAAAAAATCAGGGTGGTGACTGAAATCTCTATATCGCTCGGGCTTGATAACCTCACTCCCATTTGTGCCAGAGCAGAGACACTGACAGGAAAATACGACATAGTGGTCAGTAGAGCTGTATCTTCAATATCAGATTTTATCCCACTGGTAAGCCACCTCTACAGGGATGGAATAATAATGCTTAAGGGTGGAGACACTCAGGGCGAAATCTCTGCTTTCAATTCTTCAGGGCTCACCCCTAAGTTGCGATTTTCATCGTACGATATAACAGATTGGTTTAAAGAGCCATTCTTTGAAGAGAAAAGAGTGATTTTGGCACAAAATATTTGCACAATTTGATTTGTTTTACTTACCTTTGCACTCCCAAAATTGAGAATAATAAAGATTTATAGATATGAAACGTACTTTTCAACCATCACAGCGCAAGCGTCGCAATAAACACGGCTTTCGTGAACGTATGTCAACTCCCAATGGTCGCCGCGTTTTGGCATCACGCCGCCGTCACGGTCGTAAAAAATTGACAGTTTCCTCCGAAGATCAATTCTAATACTTGAAAGATAAAAAGAAGATAAACCCCTGGTTGACGACTATTGCTGCCATTATTGCGGTTTTAGTTCTTCTTTTTGTCATTGTCTCCATCACTCTTTCTATCATTACTCGTCACAACAGAGAGCTGACAGTACCTGATTTCTCCGGTATGCCACTTGCTCAAGCTACTCTATTGGCACAACAACATCATTTGAGGCTCGACGTCACCGACTCCGTCTACATCAGAAATATGGAGCGTGGCAACATTACCCGCCAGAATCCAGACCCAGGAAGCAAAGTCAAGAAAAACAGGAGAATCCTTCTGACTATCAATTCAGTTCTACCCAAGAGAGTTGAGATGCCGTCACTTATAGGGTTTTCTCTTCGTCAGGCCAAGACAGAACTCATATCCAAGGGGCTCGATGTTGGCAGGCTTATCTACATCGAAGATATGGCCACCAACAATGTCCTTGCTCAGAAATTGAACGGAGAGGATATAGAACCGGGGGTTCTCATCGAAAGTGAGACACCCATCGATTTAATCCTTGGTCTCAACTCCTACGACAATATGACATACGTCCCCAATGTCATAGGCTATAAATATCAAATGGCTTTGGACATCATTCACGACAATTCTCTCAATATCTATAAAACCCATTTCGACGAGACTGTCTTCACCTATTCGGACTCTCTGGAAGCCGCAGTCTATAATCAATATCCTGCATCGTCAGACTCCATCCAAGTCAGGATGGGGACATCGATGACTCTTTATCTCTCCAAAGACCAATCCAAAATCGGCAACCCCTATGGTTTCTGATAATTCCGAATTTGAAGAACTCGAAGATGTCGAAGAGTTCGAGACCGAAGAGGCCGAAAGTGGTCTGTTCGAGCACTATCGCTTCGTGGTAGACCGCGGTCAACAGCTGCTCAGAATAGATAAATACCTAACTGCTCATCTTGAGAAGACATCACGTCACCGCATCCAATTGGCCATAGATGCCGATTATGTCCGCGTCAACGATAAGATAGTCAAAGCCAACTACCGCGTCAAGCCACTCGATGTGATAACGATACTTCTGCCATTCGTCAGAAGAGGTTTTGAAATCCTTCCAGAGAAGATAGACCTCGACATCAGGTATGAAGATGACGATGTCTTAGTCGTCAACAAGCCGGCAGGACTCGTGGTTCACCCGGGTTGCGGTCACTACACAGGCACTCTTCTCAACGGACTCGCCTACTATTTGGGCAGAAGTCAGGGTCCTGAAGCTTCTGATGACCGTATGGGCATCCTTGTTCACCGTATCGATAAAGATACCTCAGGCACTCTTCTGGTGGCTAAAAACGACGAAGCCCAAATCTTCCTCGCCAAACAATTCTTCGACCACACCATCGAGCGCAAATATATAGCTATAGTTTGGGGCGATATGGAGAACGAGAGCGGGACCATCGATGCCAACATCGGTCGTGACCCTTCAGACCGGCTGCGCTACAAAGTGATAGAAGATGGCACATCAGGCAAGCACGCCGTCACTCACTGGAAAGTTATTCGCCGTTTGGGATATGTCACGGTGATAGAATGTGTCCTTGAGACAGGGCGTACTCATCAGATACGTGTCCATCTCAACTACATAGGCCATCCCCTTTTCAATGATGAGAGATATGGAGGAGATAGGATTCTCAAGGGAATTCTTTATCAGAAATACAGACAATTCATCAATAATTGTTTTGAGATATTGCCCCGTCAGGCACTTCACGCCATGACCATCGGATTCATTCACCCTCGCACTCACGAAAAAATCGTGGTGGAGAGTGAATTACCTGATGACATGAAATCTCTTATAGAAAAATTTGCCGATTTTACTAATGGTCGCCGCCACGAGGGCCTCTAGGACGATTGCTCTCCATCACCTTTCCTGCCTCTCCGAAATTACCGAATCTGAAGGTAAGAGTCAGCATAAAATATCTTCCAAGGGTGTTATTAACCACATCCTGTACATAGTTGTCTGTGGTGGTACGGGAATTGGTCTTCCCCTGATTGAGAATATCGTACACTTTAAACCTTATAGTCATCTTCTTCTTGAAGAGAAGCTGTGATATCTCTGCGTTCCAAATAGTACGTGGGTCACCATAACCCTCATCGTAACCATTGTAGAAATAATATGCTGCATCTGATTTAATACCGGTGCCCCATGGAGCTGTCCAGTTGACTTCACCTGTGACACTGCTGCTCCAGGTCTGAGTGTTACGAGCTTTATTGATGGTGTACCAGGCATTTGCAAAGGTGGTACGTCCTCCCAATCTCACCTCAAGGTAGTCATCTCTATAGACGAAAGTAAGATTTTCTGAAGCTGAAAGAGTGGTGGTCCTGCCGCTCTGAATGCTGCTCAACACATCTTCGAGAGTAGTGGCAGTGGAGTCTGTACCGGTGTAGGAGAGCTTGCTGCTCACATTTACATTAGTAAAGGACATCACTGAAAACTTTGACTTGGCTATCGGAGAATTTATCATCAACATCAACATACCTGAGTATGACCCTTCGGAAGAATTTACAGGTGCAGTATATTGAACACCTGATTTGTTGTACCAGCTTGCATTGACAATATCATCTTTGACATAAGAGACATTAGCCATAAGTCCGTAAGTGGCAAATGTAGTCATATCTGTCTTTCTGTAGTTGATTCTCAATCTGTGATTGAAAGATGGATTAAGGTGAGAGTTACCTAAAGAGACATACAGAGGATTGGAATTATCTGGAACTGGTGATAACTGAGTAATAGAAGGCTGTGTGGTACGTCCACGATAATTGATTCTAAGGGATTCATTGTCTGAAAAACGATAATCAAAGCGAGCCATGGGAGCGAAATTCCAAAGATTATATGCGATTACACTATCTTTCTCTGTGGCTCCGAATATGGTTCTTACACTTCTGGTAGATGAAGGCTGAGCACTGAAACCGACTTGAAGATTATACTTCGATTCCTGCTTCATCATATTCAACTGAATATCCTGATTGATGAAAGTATTCTTATATCTGTTGGAATAAGTGTCATCTCGTAAGTCTGTAACTCTGTCGTAGGTGAGTTTTTCGGAATTATTCTGACTCCATCCGTATTTATAAGAAGCCTGAAGGAAGAAATTCTTACCAAGAGGTTCGGTGTAAGTAAGATTACCGCTTACCGAGTAGGCACTCTGCTTCTGGTCGTATCTCTGGTTGACTTTGGTGGTATCACCATTGTCATTGGTGGAATAATCAATAGTGTTGGAGATGTTGATACCATCCATATTGCTGTTGGACAGAGCATAATCGACATTGAGTGACAATGTACGTCCTTTGGCACTTCCTATCCTCTGTCTGAAGAGCAATCGGCCATTGGTTCTCCACGAATCACTAAGTCCGGAAGAAAGGGATGAAGACTCGTTCACATTAGATTGCTCACCGGTGGATTTGACGGTATTATAAGATTGTGAATAAGATGTATCTTTAAATTCTCCTTGTCCGTAATTGAATTGGGGTCTGAAGAGAATGGAAGTCTTGTCAGAGATTTTCCAATCAAGCTCCACTCCTGCTCTATGGGACTGATTTTTAGTGAGACTCTCGCTTTGAGCATCAGTATGAAGAGTCTGATCGTCATCTACAAATGTATTACGCGAGCTCTTCTGGGTAACCAATTTATTGTTTCCACTATAGAGATAGTTACCGCCCAATTGCAGAGCTCCCTGATCGAGCAATTTGATATTACCATTCAGACCTGTAAGCCAAGATGTGGTGATACCGGTGTTATTTCCCCACATTCCTCCTCCACCACCTCCACGTGAGGTACCGCCTCTCATGCTATTCATGGTCTCGCCCATCATATCGTTAAAACCACGGTTGTTGGTGTTGTTACCATTACCTATGAAACTTATTTGAGATTTATCTGTGAAACGTCCTACCATGGAAGAGGCCTGCCAGCGAGCGTCATAAGCGGGAGAAGCAGCATCTTTATCGGGTTTATCGGGAAGGTCGTGTCCTCCGCCACCTGAGATGTTACCAAACCAGCCTTTCATCATCCCAGGCTGCACAGAAAGGTCTATTACAGTCTCCTCCTCACCATCATCAATCCCAGTAAATTCGGCCTGTTCAGACTTTTTCTCCACCACTTTTACTTTCTTGATAATCTTGGCAGGAATATTCTTCATGGCCAACTGAGGGTCGTCCAGGAAGAAAGTCTTGCCGTCTATCGTTATCTTATTGATAGTCTTACCATTGGATGTGATAGTACCATCAGTGCCTACCTCTATGCCGGGGAGCTTTTTGAGCAACTCTTCCAACATATCATTATCTGTAGTCTTGAATGAATCTGCATTGTATTCAATAGTATCTTTTTTGACTATGATAGGATTACCAACTGCAGAGATGACTGCCGACTCGAGCATGGCAACATCTTGCTTCATTTTAAGTTCTCCGAGGTCTATTTCACTCTGATTGACATTTATAGATTTGGTGTAGGGTTTGTAACCCATCATCTCTGCCTTAAGTATATAAGTCCTTTTCTTCGCTTTGACGATGGTGGCGACACCGTTTTCATCTGAAAGTGCATACAGAGCATCAGTGATAGTGCCGTCAGGAGATAGATATACAGTGGCAAAAGCGACAGGCTCTTTGGTAAGAGAGTCCACTAACTTTAATTTTACAGAGTTGCCGTTTTGGGCTGAAAGAGAGAATGAAAATAAAAACAGGGAGATGATAGAGAGAATAAGCTTGTTGTTGGTCATAAAGTGCGTCAATTATAAAAGACAGATATTTGACAATCAAAAAAAATAAAAGTTTAATCGAAATGCAGTTAAATAATTCTTCCGGGGTGAGATTTGACAAAAGAGCTCCAATCTGTGGAAGTCGTTTTATCTGAAAGGGGGTTTGTAAGTTGATAGAAGTGGCACATTGCTATGGCAAGAGCATCAGAAGCATCTAAAAATTTATTGTCAAATTCGACATTCAGAGTCTTCTTCAATATCAGAGCGACCTGCTCTTTGGATGCGGCCCCTTTGCCTGTAATAGCCATTTTAACTTTTCGTGGAGCATATTCATAGACGGGGATATTCCTGTATAGAGCTGCAGCGATGGCAGCCCCCTGTGCTCTTCCGAGCTTGAGCATTACTTGAGGATTCTTGCCATAAAAAGGGGCTTCAATGGCCAGGTCATCAGGATGATATTCATCAATGAGCTTACCTACCTGTATCAGAATGGAGTTTAGTTTGGCGAAATGATCTTTTTCCTTACGAAGGTCCACAATCCCCATATCCACATAATGGGTCTTTTTTTTATCGACCAATATCACTCCAAATCCAAGAATCATGGTCCCTGGGTCGATACCGAGAATAATCCTTTGATCGTTATTCATCAGTCGATTCTCACATATTTGGTATATTCCTGAAGTACCTTGGGTATCTTAATGCCTTCGGGTGTCTGATTGTTTTCAAGTATAGCAGCCACGATACGTGGTAAAGCCAAAGAACTGCCATTGAGAGTATGGGCAAGCTGTGTCTTGCCCTCCTGGTCTTTATATCTGAGTTTGAGTCTGTTGGCCTGAAATGAAGCGAAATTGGAGACAGAACTTACTTCCAGCCATCTTTTCTGTGCAGCAGAGAATACTTCGAAATCGTATGTTATGGCAGAAGTGAAACTCATATCTCCTCCGCACAGACGCAATATCCTATATGGAAGTTCCAGCGACTTTACAAGTCTCTCCACATGAAGCACCATCTGGTCAAGAGCACGGTCGCTATTCTCAGGAAGAGCGATCTGCACCAACTCCACTTTGTCAAATTGGTGCAGACGATTTAACCCTCTTACATCTTTGCCGTAAGACCCTGCTTCTCTGCGGAAGCATGGAGTATAAGCAGTCATTTTCACAGGGAAATCACTGAGCTGCAAGATGGTATCGCGGTAAATATTGGTCACGGGGACCTCTGCTGTAGGGATGAGATAGTATTTGTCCAATGCAGCAAAATACATCTGCGACTCTTTATCGGGGAGCTGGCCGGTGCCGAAGCCGGAGGCTTCATTGACCATAATGGGAGGCTCTATCTCAAGATATCCTGCCTTGGTGTTGAAATCGAGAAAATATTGAATGAGAGAACGTTGAAGACGTGCCCCTTTCCCTTTATAGACAGGGAATCCTGCACCTGTCAACTTCACTCCAAGGTCGAAATCTATAATATCATATTTGCTTGCAAGCTCCCAGTGGGGCAGTGCATTCTCGGGAAGTGATGGCACTTCTCCACCCTCTCTCACCACTACATTGTCCTGAGCACCTTTGCCTGGAGGGACGATTTTCACGGGGATATTCGGAAGAAGAACCAACAATTCATCTTGCTTTTGCTGACTTTCAGCCATCTTGTCCTCTAACTCTTTGGAATGTTGCTTAAGAGAAGCGACCTCATCTTTTGTTTGCTGAGCTTTATCTTTCTCACCTTTCTGCATCAGAGAACCAATCTCTTTGGCTTTGGTACGCTGGAGAGCAAGACACGAGTCAAGTTCAGTCTGAAATTGTCTTCTGTTTTTGTCTTGTTCCAATATGCGGGACACGATGTCTTTGGCATCAAAATTTTTAATAGCAAGCCTTTCGATAACGAAATCGGGATTTTCCCTCAGGAGTTTAAGAGTCAACATGTTTTTAGTTATTAATAAACGAGGCGCAAATTTATGATTTTTTTTCGATATTGATATTCTCAATACATACAGTAGCATCGAGTGATTCGATATAAAGATAAGTAAAGCGCTCACCTATCTTGGTGACCTCTCCCGACTTCTTCTCTAATACGCCTCCCAAAATTGATACCATATCTCCCACAGAGATGATTTTATTCTTATTTGAGAGATTAAGAAAATCTTTGATAGCCTCTATTTCAGCATCAGTAACTACTGCAGGACGCCCCACATAGTAGACCACTTTTACTACGCCTGGCACCAGGACTGAATAACGAAGTTTGATGTTGGGGCAATGAACGAATACATAAGAATTAAAAAGAGGAAGCTCTACCTCTTTCACCCTGTCGGACCATTTTCTTTTGGCTTTGTATATGGGAAGGAAGATTTCAAATCCCTCTTTTATAAGACGATCTGCTACTTTTTTCTCAGCACGGGGAGCTGTGTACAGCACATACCATTTACTTTCCTGATTCATACAGATTATATAGTCTTTAGAATCTCTTTGAAACGAACCATTCCTTTGGAGGCTACATCCTGTATCTGCGTATAGTACTTGTAATTGACACTCATAGGCTGTGGGTCGATGAGATAGAGTGGAACACCATTTTGAATATAATTAATCAATCCCGCTGCGGGATAGACATTGAGAGAGGTACCGATAACCAGCAGGATATCGCACCTTTCTATCACTTCGGCAGCTTTTTCTATCATAGGCACTGCCTCTCCAAACCAGACGATAAATGGCCTGTATTGAGCACCTGATGGGGTTTTATCCCCCATGTGAATATCGTTATAGCCAATATCTATCACTTCCCCCTTGCCATTTTCACTGCATGCTTTGGTAAGCTCTCCGTGCAGATGGATGACATTTGTGGAGCCAGCCATCTCGTGAAGGTTATCAATGTTTTGGGTGACCACTGTGACTTGGTAATCTTTCTCAAGCTCTGCGATAATCTTGTGAGCCTGATTGGGAAGGCAACCTTTGAGCTGTCTGCGCCTCTGATTATAAAAATCAAGTACAAGATTTCTATCTCTGTACCAACCATCTATGGATGCGACATCCTGCACAGGATATTGTTCCCAAAGTCCATTGGAGTCTCGGAAAGTATTGATACCACTCTCCTTGCTAACTCCCGCTCCCGATAATACTGCTATTTTTTTCATTATCCGACAAAGAAATATCTTCCCAACCAGATTTTAAACAAAGGGTCTATAATCACCGGAATATCATTCTCGTCAAAAGAGACCACTTCTTTCTTCTTCAGAGCATCTTTGAGTCTGTTCACATTGGCCGAAGAATTGAGATGATAATTGTCTATCACATCTTTGGAACTGAACTTGGTCACACCATCAAAAATAGCCTTCAGGAAACTGATTTGGAAGTTGCTGAGGTCATTCATTTTCTCTCTGAAACGAATATCGTGCGTGGAGAGAAGTGATGTAGTGGCTTCCTGTATGATTTTGTCATTCAGATATCCTTTGGTGAGATTAAAACAAATATTGGAAAGATGCCAAATATACCACGGATGCCCTGCAAGTGACTGATAAATATACTGTGCCTGACTTTGCTCCACCACTCTGCCCACTTTCAGGAAAGTCCTGATAATATTATCACAGACAGCTTTTTCTTCCAAAGGATAGAGCTTCACATGCTCTGCGAAGTTGTAGAGATATTTCTCCTCCTCGAAGATATATTTCATCGCATTGATCTGCGAACCGGTGATGAGATATGTAGTGCGCGTCTGAGCCGGCCATACTTTCTCAAGAGTCTTCAGTATTTTCTCGCTGTCATCAAAAAAGAGTATATTTTGAAATTCTTCCAAATAGATGATGATATTGGTACCAAAATCCTCGCAAATCCGCTCCGGAAGGGAGAGGATCTCGACCATCTGGTCATCTGTCAAAGGGGCAGTGGAATCGATACTCGGAGATGAAAGATATTTTTCTGAAAAAGAGTTCCAGTCTGACAGGGTGTTGGAGACACAGGATGCTATCTGATTGGCAAGAGTTCTGAGAAAAATATTGCTGTCTCTGATATTCAGAAGATTGATATCGCAGACATTGAAAGGATAGGAGACCTTCTGCAGGTTGAGAAGAGTCTGCTGCACCAAAGAACGTTTACCAGTCTTGGGAGCATCATAAATCAAAGCATGATGTTTGTCGTGAAGCAGAGAAGTGAGAAGATTGAGTTCATTTTTGCGTGAGAGAAAGTCTGCACCGACTACAAATCTGTTATAGGCAAAAGGGGTATCCATATCTTATCAGGGCTAAGTTTTATACAGTCAGGCAAAAGTAACTAAAAAAGGGAAATTAATCATCAAAAATTTGCATTAGAAGATGTTTTATATTACTTTTGCAATCCAAAAATTGATTTAGAAGACTGTTAAGCTACTGATTAAGAGTTATTTAATTGATATAATAACCGCTTGCAGTCGTAAACTTTAAAATTATTTTTATGTACGCAATTGTTGATATTGCAGGACAGCAATTTAAAGTAGAAAAAGGGAGAAAGATCTTTGTCAATCGTCTCGAAGGTGATAAAGGAGCTTCTCTTGATTTCAACAAAGTCTTACTTACCGATAATGAAGGGAAAGTAAAGATTGGCAACCCCTATGTAGAGGGTGCCAATGTAAAGGCCACTATTGTGGATCATCTTAAGGCTGATAAAGTTATCGTTTTCAAGAAAATCCGTAGAAAAGGTTTTCAGAAGAAAAACGGACATCGCCAATGTTTAACACAGATTCTCATCGATGAGATTTCTTAATTTATAGGAGATTAGATTATGGCTCACAAGAAAGGTGTCGGTAGTTCCAAGAACGGTCGTGAATCCCACAGCAAACGTTTGGGACTTAAATTATTCGGAAGTCAGGTAGCCAAAGCTGGCAACATCATCGTTCGCCAGAGAGGCACAGTCCACTACCCTGGTCAGAATGTCGGAATGGGTAAAGATCATACTCTTTATGCTCTCGTTGACGGAGTAGTCACATTCAAGAAGAAAGCAGGCAACAAGTCCTATGTTTCGGTCTTGCCACCTGTTCAGTAATGAATATTAATAGATAAAAAAACCACCTTCGATGAAGGTGGTTTTTTTATTGCTATTTCTTTTTGTATCGCTGGTAGTATTTGTCCACGCGACCGGCTGTATCTACAAGTTTCATCTTTCCAGTGTAGAAAGGATGTGAAGTGTTGGAGATTTCGACCTTTACCAGAGGGTACTCAACACCTTCTATATCAAGAGTCTCTTTCGTACTAACACAACTGCGTGTGATAAATACGTGCTCATTAGACATATCCTTGAAAGCTACAAGACGGTAGGTTTCGGGATGTATTCCATTTTTCATTTGATTGTTGTTTTTAATTACGGGCTGCAAAAGTATGTATTATTTGTCAATCGGACAAATCTTTTTGACATCATTGAGAGATTTTGACTCTGACAAGCGGGTCATCATAAAGCATATACCTTTTGGCCTTGCGAATCCATTTCTGCTCCTCCACTTTGATATGTTCTCTGACCTCTTCCCAATCTACGCTGCCGATGACATAATGAAACAGAACATCGTCGCCAATCATCTGGTCCAGAGTATCATATTTAAACTCAGTCGGGAAAGTATCTCTGATGGCCCGTAGTATTCTCAAAGTATGAGCGAGAGAATGATATGGTGCACCCGGATTGGGAAGCAGCTGAAATCCAAAACAATTTTCACCTTTGTAGACACCATATTGAGGGGTAAACTCGGTCCATCTGCAGAACACACCTCCATCTTCTACCGGGCTGTGAATCATTGATTTCATATATGGGGCACCATACACTTCGTAAGGGCGTGTAGTCCCTTCACCATAACTGACATTAGTCCCTCTGAGAAGCACCTGACCGCAATAGAAATAGCTTGTGAACAGCCCCGGCACATCCTCAAAAGGGGGAATGCTCCACGGCATCATGAGTTGAGTGGCAGAACGTACCATATAGGAAATAATATGCAGAGGGAATTTCGCCCCTATCTCGCAATAAAAAAGATTGGACAGCTCTCCCAATGTGAGTCCGTGGCGATGGGGAACGCCTTCTACACCCATCCCCTCAGAAGACAAAGATTCAGGATATAAAATCGTTCCTTCCACTCCTCTGCCACATGGATTCTCTCTATCCAGAATATAGACAGACAGAGACATACCGCTGTGATGCAAAGTCTGGAACAGAGCGAAAAGAAGTGCCGTGAAGCTGTCATAACGTGAACCGACATCCTGAAATTCGACCACCAGAGCATCTATCCCATCCAGCATATCCACCGTCACAGAGAAAGGATCTTTCAGGTCGAGAGAGATAAATTCACACCCTTCGAAACCAAGTTCATCGAAATCCCATCCTTCAGGAGTAAATACCCTTTTAAGATTGCCACCACGATAGAGAGTCTCGAATAGATACTCTCCCTTCTGCGGATTCCACGCAGCCTGATTGCACAAAACGCCAAGATTGCCTTTGTGCAGGACGAGATCCTGCTGCTCGTCAAGTGGTGTGGTTCTGAATGAAAACATTATTTCAAAAGAGATTGTGCGATATCGATTCTTTGAGAGGCAAGAGCCTGAGCTTTAGTCTCATCTGAAGCCTCAGAATAAATACGGATAATCGGTTCGGTATTGGATTTACGCAGGTGCACCCACATCTTTTCCTTATCGAAATCGATTTTCACCCCATCGATGGTAGTAATCCTTTCCGATGCAAAACGCCTCTTTACTTCTTCAAAAATCCGACCTATAAGGCTGTCGTCAGAGAGTTCGATACGATTTTTAGAAATGATATATTGGGGATATGTGGCACGAAGCTCTGACACCTTCATCTTCTTGTGGGCCAAATTGCTTAAAAACAGTGCCACTCCGATGAGTGCATCTCTGCCATAATGAAGGTCAGGCACTATCACACCACCATTACCTTCTCCCCCTATCACTGCTCCTGTCTGTTTCATGAGTGTAGTGACATTCACCTCTCCCACTGCGGCTGCAGAATATGTGCAACCATACTTCTCTGTGACATCTTTCAATGCCCTGGAAGAAGAGAGATTGGAGACTGTGGGACCTTTTTTATTTGAAAGGAGATAGTCTGCCACAGAGACAAGAGTATATTCTTCTCCAAATGGAATGCCATTTTCGCAAATGAGGGCAAGTCTGTCGACATCAGGGTCTACAGAGACTCCCAAGTCTGCTCCTGAAGAGAGGGTAAGTTCAGAAAGCCCCGTCAGATTGGACGGAAGAGGCTCTGGATTATGAGCAAAATCTCCCGTCGGGTCGCAGTTGAGACATACGCACTCAACACCCAGCGACTCGAAAAGTTTGGGCATTATCACTCCTCCCACAGAATTGATGGCATCGAGTGCCACCTTAAATCCGGCACGATAGATAGACTCAACATCGACCAAGGGGTAAGCCAATACAGCTTTTATATGGGCATCTGTGTAATCTTTATGTTCGACGTGACCTATTTTGTCCACTTCGCAGAAAGAGAAATCCTCTTTTTCGGCAACTTTGAGCAATTGCTCTCCCTCCTGTGCATCGAGAAATTCCCCCTTCTCATTGAGAAGCTTCAGAGCATTCCAATGTTTGGGATTGTGGGAAGCAGTCAGGATGATACCCCCATCTGCTTTTTCCATGATTACAGCCATCTCTACAGTAGGCGTAGATGCCATGCCGATGTTCACAACATCAATACCGCAGGCATTAAGTGTGCCGCATACTATGCTGTCAACCATTTTGCCCGAAAGACGGGCATCTCTCCCCACCACCACATTATATCTTTCTCTTCCCGGTCTTCTGATCTTGAGACGGACGGCATAAGCCGATGTAAATTTGACAATGTCAATGGGGGTAAGACCATCGCCGGCCACACCGCCGATGGTACCTCTTATTCCTGAAATAGATTTGATTAGTGACATACGATTATATGATTTCTATATCTCTGTATGGCAACCAACCTTGACGACCATCAGAAAGTTCTATTCTTTTCCAGTCACCAAGTGAATCGATGATTTGCACTTTGGTGCCTTCGTGT
>CAYMAX010000022.1:0-6874 GCA_964388595.1 uncultured Muribaculaceae bacterium | reverse complement strand
ATTATAAAAAGGGATTTACCGGTATCAGTGGGAGAGCTCCTCACCGAACTTACCGGATTCATCACTATAGCTGCGTCTTCTCTTTGATACTCATGATAGAGACTTATGGAGAATGAGAGTGAACACAATGCCATTACGAAAATGACTATAGCTATGATAAAAGATGCCTTCCTGAGCCCCAAACTTCTTCCGTACCTAAATACAACAAGAAGAAGGGAGGCAAGGAGGAAACAGCTCAGAGAGATGTAGGCCCACATATTGGAGGAAAGTGTGTCTCGAAAATTCTTCACCCAGGAGACGAGCACAAACTCAGGTACTACATCTATGCGGTCGAGAGTGTACTGATGAGCAAGTTCGAGATTGATTTTGGCATCGGGATTGGAAGGGTCAAGTCTCAAAGTCCTCTCATAATAGAGAATAGCTTTGGCTGTGTAATTGCCGAGTTTATAATAGCAGTTCCCTATATTAAAATAGAGTTCACTTGAGACATATCCTTCTCTTTCAAGTTCGCTGAAGCTCCTTAATGCCACTTCATAATCACCTCCGGAGTAGGCATTGACAGCATCATTCCAAAGAGAATCTTTCTGAGTGGAAGCGAGGCAACCAACCGACAGCGACAATACAATTATGAATAATGAAAGCTTTTTCATAATCTTAACTTTCTATTTTTGAAATTACATTTAACGCACTCTTATAGTGATTTTCCATCGCCTGATATCCAGTAGAAGGGGCATAACGCGCATATTCACAGGCATCAAGCACATCAAACAATTCTTTTATCACATCTTCTCCATAGCCTTTGGAAGAGAGCTGCTCATTGATGCTCTCTCGGCTGAAGTCAGCTATCGGGAGAGAGAATTTATCTGAGATATAACCCGTTATGGCTTTGTGCAGCTCTTCATAGAATGCAGAGTAAAGATTCTCTTTGAGGAACGACTCAGCCTTCTTGAGACGGACTTTGGCTACTTTCTTGGCTTTGCGCGTCTTGGCACCCACCACATCTTTTCTCCGTTTGAGCGTGTGTGCGCAGATAGCGGAAATAGCGAAATAAAGTGCAATGATGAGAGCTATTATGACATACATCCACGGAGTGGCAACGAAAAGAGGAGCATTTTTCTTGAGCCTGGAGCCATCTGTGGAGATAAATCTTATGTCATCTCCGATATTTTTGACAGATAGCTTGTTGAGCCCCTCGGAGAGAACCACCGCACCCGATTCACTGCCTCTTCCAACACCGATGTCAGTAGGTTGTGAGGTAAGAGTGATATATCTCCCTTTGGCAATGTCGTAGTAACTAAACTTTATGGGGTCAATGGTAAAGTGCCCCGGACTTCGGGGGATAAACGGATATTCGAATGATTTGGTGCCGGTACTGCCTTTGGCACCCGAAGATATCTTCTCTGTTCTTTTGACGTCATACGATTCGAAGTCTGGAGGGAGTACGATTTTGGGTGCTTCGATAAGATTGAGATTACCGGTACCGGTGATGGTCATCACAAGTGAAGCAGCTTCGTGAGCATTTACAGTATCTTTGGAGAGTTTGACATCGATCTTGAAGTCGCCAACGCCTCCAGTGAATGAAGCAGGAGCACCGGCAGGAAGAGGAGCCACATTGACATTTATTTCGGGGGTCGATACTCTTTTCTTAATTACCTGATAATCATCAAAGAAAGAATCGAAAATAGAGTTGGCAGTGGAAGTGTTGCGCTGTGGCACCTGGCATACTATCTCTGCAGGTTCTATGGTGATGACCCCTGTCTGTTGTGGAAGAAGGATGTACTTTCTGATAAGAGCGGCACTATATATCTCTCCATCGAGATTTTCGCGCACAAACTCCAGATTGGTGGGAGATTCTATTTCCTGACTCCAGAAACCATTGAAAGTGGGGAATTTGATATCATCAAATCCATTGATATTGACGGCTGTATAGAGCTTCAATGTAGCAATGATTGGCTCTCCTTTGACCACATTTTTCTTGCTTAGAGATAGCTTTAAAATGATATTATTGCCACTCGCTACCGAAGATGTTGACCCTCCCGCACTGGAACTCGATGAGTTATTGACGGCAGAGGCAGTCTTGACCACCTCTATGGTCACCGCTTTGGATGAATATGTCTTTTTGTCAATCACTACAGATGCCGGAGGAATGGTGAAAGTACCCTCTTGCCGAGGGGTCAAAATATAAGTATAACTCATCTCGTAAGTATGAGTCATCTTGCCGTTGATTATCTGAGTGTTGCTCATTGTAGAAGGAGAGGGACCGGCAAGTATGTCAAAATCCTGGATGGAAGGAGGAATGAAATCACTGACTTTGCCTGTGGCGGTGTACACCAATTTAATACGCTCATCTATCGACACCACTCCCGGGGCATCTACCCCTAGAGAATATTGAGCTCTCGCACAGAGTGGCACGAGAAGCAAAAGCGCAATATTGACAATTAATCTCTTCATATTTCTACCAATTCTTTTCTTTTTGTTTGGTTTTCAACCTGTCTGCTTTTTCTTTTTTGACCTTTTCCTGAGTCTCTTTCTCTTTATCTTCTATCGCCTGCAACATCTGTTGAGCAGCCTGAGGCGTTATCTGAGGGGGAGTCTGCTCGCTGTTTTGCTGCTGCTGGTCCTTGTTCTGGTCCTGATTCTGGTCTTGGTTTTGGTCTTTATTCTGATCTTTGTTCTGATCTTTATTTTGATCTTTGTTCTGGTCCTTATTCTGGTCCTTATTCTGGTCCTTGTTCTGATCTTGATTCTGATCTTGATTCTGGTCCTGGTTCTGCTTCTCGTTCTCCAACAATTTCTGGGCATAGGCGAGATTGGACTTCGTCTCCATGTCGGTAGGATTGCGCCTCAAAGACTCTTTATAGGCCTCCACCGCCTGCGAATATTGTTTTTGTTTGATGGCAAGATTGCCCGAATTGTGAAAATATTGCGAAGCTTTCTCATCAGAACCCGATTTGAGGGTATCACCCAGATTTTGGTAGTACCGCTGCATTTCAGAGAAATTGTCCATTTTGTAAAATGTATTTCCAAGGTCATATCTCGCTGCTGTGCTCGTTGAATCTTTGAGAAGGGCGCGCTTATATTCTATTTCCGATTTTTGATAATTGCCCTTTTTGAATGAGCGGTTGCCTGAGCGCACCTGAGAACGGTCGCTCTGGGCAGAGGCAGAGAGGGTTATCAACATCATGATAATGACTGCAGCCACATTCTTGTGGTTCTTAAACAGACTCCTGCCATTCCTTCTGTCGCTGATAAACAGCTCGAAAATCAGAAAAAACAGAGCGATGGCGAAGAAATACATATATTGTTCGTCAAAATCTTCGAAAACCACTGACTTGAAACGTTTGGCATCCATGCTTCTGATGTCATCGATGATGGGATTGAGCCCGAATTCACTATTGCCTGCCCTGACATAAATACCATTTCCGGCTGAAGCCACCCTGCGAAGAGTAGCCTCATCAAGCTTGGTCACTACTATATTACCGTCTCTGTCTTTGAGCAGCTCTCCATTGACAGGTATAGGTTTGCCTTCTGCAGAACCAACTCCGATACAAAAGACTCTTGCCCCCATACTTACAGCATCTTTCGCTGCGCTGATGGGGTCATCTTCGTGATTTTCACCATCTGAGATGACAATGATGGCACGACTGTTTTCACTCTCCGCACTGAAACTTCTTATGGAAGTACGGATCGCATCCCCTATCGCCGTACCCTGTACAGGGACAGATTCGGTGTTGATGGAATTCAAGAAAATCTTGGCCGACACATAGTCGGTGGTAATGGGGAGCTGGACGAATGACTGACCTGCAAAGACTATCAAGCCTATCCTGTCAGACTGAAGTTTATCAACGAGCTTGGATATGGCAAGTTTGGCACGTTCAAGTCTGTTGGGGGAATAATCTTCAGCAAGCATAGAATTGGATACGTCGAGGGCTATCATTATCTCCACCCCTTTTATCTCCTGTTCTTTGAGTGTGGCGCCCAACTGAGGGCGGGCAAGCCCTATCGACATAAAAATCAGGGCCAACGAGAGAAGAGAGAGTTTTACCCAACCTTTTCTTTTTGATACATAGGGAGTGAGTCCTTCTACCAGGTCAGGCTCACCGAAAGAAGCCACCCTTTTCTTCCTCAACCGCCTCATCACCGCATAGACAATAAAGAGCACGGGCACCAAAAGAATAATCCAAAGATATTGAATGTGAGCAAAATGTATCATACTATCCTCCTTACTGCCAAAAGCCTGAATATTAATTCAATAATAAAAGCTGCCAATGCCATCAATGCATATTTGTCGAAGAGTTCTTCATAGACAGGGAAAGAGTCTGTGGTAGTTCTCACTTTTTCCATTTTGTTAATCTCCCCGTAAATGGAGAGCAATTTGGTATTATCAGTGGCACGGAAATAGGTCCCTCCTGTGCTGGAAGCTATCTCCTGAAGCAACTTTTCATCTATCTCCACCGGCACAGTCATCGTTTTCACTCCGAAAGGGGTCATCACGGGATAGGGAGCATTACCCATGGCTCCTACGCCGATGGTATAAACTCTTATTCCGTATGTTTTCGCTATCTCAATAGCCATCTGAGGGGCAATTTCTCCTCTGTTGTTCACACCGTCTGTAAGCAAAATAATCACTCTGCTCTTGGCCTGGGAATCTTTCAATCTGGCCACTGCAGTGGCAAGTCCGTTGCCTATGGCTGTACCATCGTCAATAATGCCGCACTCTATCTCTTTCATAAGATTGATGAGAGTGGCACGGTCAGTAGTCAGAGGAGACTGAGTGTAACTTTCTCCGGCAAAGACTACAATACCTATCCTGTCGGAGGGACGTTGTGAGATAAATTCTATGGCTATCTCCTTGGCTGCCTCTATCCTGTCCGGATTAAAATCTCTGGCGAGCATACTGGTGGAAACATCCATCGCGAGTACGATATCTATACCTTCCGTATCGACTTTGGAGACTGTGGAAGAAGACCTGGGACGGGCAATCGCCACTATCAGTAAAGCTATGGTTACCAACCTCAACACAAATGGGATATGACGGGCTATTTTCTTCACAAATCCCGCTTTGCCGACAAATGGCCTGATATCGGAGACCATTATGTATGAGGATTTACCCCACAGCTCTCTGCAAACATAGAAAGCTATCAGCGGGAGGATGATAAACTCCAGCCACAGGAGATTGGGATATTCGAAGAAAACGCTACTTTCCATCTTTCTTATCCTCCTCTATTTCTTGCAAGAAAGTGGCATTCACAAAGCGGACAGCTGCAGGAATGGTACTTTCATTTTCATCGTCAGTGGCACTGTACTTGGCAAATTTGACCAGATCAGCCCTTGAAAACAAATCTGTGATTTCCTCCATCTGAGAGGTCTCGACCTTCTGAAGAGAGAGGTCAGAGAGTATCTCATTGGAAGTGCGTTCCATCGTCTTGATATGGTATCGTCCTTCGAGATATATTCTGAGGGTGTCAGTTATCTCAGTATAGAACTGCTTCTGCTTCTTGTTTTGCCACAATTTCTCGTTACGTATCTTGTCAAGATTGCGCAGAGCTACGATATGCGGCGGGTCTTTAACTATCGGTTTGCCAAATAAAGTCTTATGTGCTTTCCTGTTTTTCAGCATCCAGGCCATGAAGAAGATGATGGCTATAAGCAATATCATCCCTCCCACCCATGGCAAAATCTCTTTAAATGTGACGGGATAGCCAAACTGCGGCTTGATGTCATACATCTTATATGTGGCAGTATCTATGGGGATGGTGGTGACCTCCAATGCAAGGTCTTTTATCCGGATGGTATCTACCAGGTCATTGCCTCTGTAGAAATAGAACACTCTTGGGGGGATGACATACGAGCCACTGTCAAAAGAGGTTAATGTCGCTTTCGCCTCCACTTGAGCATATTTTTTCTTCAGGGTCAGAGTGTCGATGAGAAAATGTCCCAATCTTTCGACACCTGGGGTGACAGGGTTGCCGAGAGAGTCGACCTCAATGGTGAGGTCTCTTGGCACTTTCATCTTCACTTTCCACTCTATCTGGTCGCCTATCAATATAGTGTCTTTGGTAAGTCCATAGGAGATGAGCTCCTGTGCAGAGATGTTCCCTGAGAAAAATATCGCTGTCGCTATTGATAATATTTTATAAAAGTGTCTGGTCATTTGGTCTTAAATAAAGTCACTAAACTCTTGACATAATCCTGGTCGGTACGAATGCTGACAGTCTCCACTTTGTATCTGCGAAGCAGCAGAAGTGCCTCCTGCTGTACTCTTCTGGCCCACTCTGCATAGTTGTCTCTAACTATCTGACTTGATGTATCGACCCACATCTCGTGGCCGTTTTCGTTGTCCCTGACTTTTATCATTCCCACATTGGGAAGGGTATGTTCTCTCTCGTCATAAATATTGATGACAGAGAGGTCATGCCGATTGACAGCTACCTTGAGAGCATCCTCGTAGGCAGGTTCGAAATCATTTTTGACATCGAGCATATCGGAGAGGATGAAGGCATTGCACTTCTTCTTGATGGCATTGGTCAGAAATCTCAACGCCTCTCCTATGTCTGTACCCTTGTCTTCGGGTTCAAATTCGAGCAACTCTCTGATGATGCGCAGCAGGTGACTCCTTCCCTTCTTGGGGGGAATGAATTTTTCCACTTTGGAACTGAAAAACAGGGCACCCACTTTATCATTATTGATGCTCGCAGAGAAAGCGAGTACGGCAGCTATCTCTGCAGTAAGTTCTTTTTTGGTCTTGGAAGTGGTCCCGAACAGACGTGAACCGCTCACATCTACCAGCAGCACTACAGTCAGTTCCCTCTCTTCCTCCAAGACTTTGATATATGGAGAACGAAGACGGGCAGTCACATTCCAGTCCATACTG